>NZ_JAVKBY010000214.1:0-23717 GCF_040222985.1 Coleofasciculus sp. F4-SAH-05 | reverse complement strand
AATACCTCAAACCTCTATATGAGTAGTGCTGTTACTCTTAACTCCAGTAGGTAGACTAGCTTAAAATCTGCGAAAGTCTTGCGGTGAGATAATCCGAGAGTAATTTCAAGGGGAAATTTCCCCTTAAGTTGACACCAATGGATATTATCGTGCCCCTACAGGTAGCTCAATCTTCAGTTTACTGGAAGAAGCCGATAGGTTTTCTCGCCAAGCTTTTTCTATTTCTCGGCGTGTAAATTGGATCACGTTACCCTTTAACGCTACAGTCAATCACTCCAATTTTAGTCTAGTTTACTGTGGTTTGAGCAACAGGCAGCAGTTTTTTTGTTAAAGAGTTAAACAGGGAATAGGGCATGATCAAAAATGAGGAGATTAATTCACGCGCCATGCCCAAGTCAACTCAAATCGGAATTTCAATCACAAACTCTGTTCCTTGACCCGGTGTGGAATTACAGGTAAACGTTCCGCCATGTTTTTCAACAATGATTTGATGGCTAATTGACAATCCTAAACCCGTACCTTTCCCCGGAGGTTTAGTGGTAAAAAAAGGTTCAAAGATTCGCTGTTTGAGTTCGTCATCTATTCCGGGTCCGTTATCTTTAATGCGAATAACCGCACACGCCCCAGATTTCCCATTATCAATTAATTCTGTGCGAATCCAGATGGATGGGGTTATAGTTTGCTCACTGTCCCCATTAGCGGGTTGAGAACGCATATCTTTTAGGGCATCAATTGCATTGCACAGCACATTCATAAATACCTGATTTAACCCACAAGAATAACAAGTGACTAAAGGCAGTTTGCTATAATCCTTGAACACTTTAATTTCTGGCTTGTTTCCTTTGGATTTTAAACGATAGTAGAGCATGACTAGGGTGCTATCTAGCCCTTGGTGAATATCTATCGATTGCTCTTCGTTTCCTCCCGATAGAGTTTTGAGGGAATAAACAAGTTGGCGCAGACGTTCAGCCCCCATTTGCATAGATGACAGGGTTTTTGGAAAATCTTTGAGGAGAAAATCTAGATCAATTTCTTCGGCTTCCTGTTGAATTTCCGGCGCAGGTTGGGGGTTATATTTGTGGTAGAGTTGGAGTAACTTTAATAAGTCTGTGGTATATTGTTGAGCATGGGGAAAATTGTTACATAAGAAATTAACCGGATTATTAATTTCGTGGGCAACTCCAGCTAACAATTTGCCTAAGGTAGAAAGATGTTCTTTTTCGATCAACTGCTGTTGCGTCTGGCGCAGTTGATTTAATGTCTCCTCCAGTTGTTCGGCTTGGGCTTTGTATTTTGCTTGGGATCGCCGCAAGGATTCTTCGGTCACTTTGCGCTGGGTAATATCTGTGACGAACCCTTCATAATAGAGTAATTTCCCTTCCTGATCGCGCACCGCCCTAGCATTCTCACAAATCCAGATGATCTGCCCATCTTTTCGATACACCTGGGATTCAAAGTCTGTGACTGAATCGTGCGATCGCAGTTTCTCAATAAAGTCCCGGCGTCGATTCGGATTGACATAGAGTTGTTGTCCAATATCGGTTAAAGTTTCCAATAGTTCCGCTGGGGATGCATAACCATAAATCTTTACCAGCGCTGGATTGCAGTCGATAAAATGCCCGTCTGGAGTTGTTTGAAAGATGCCCTCGACGGCCCCCTCAAACATACTACGATACTTCTTTAGGGCTAACTCCATATCTTGACGTTCTGGAATTTGATCCGCTAATTCCTCATTCAACGCTTGTAACTGCCGAGTTTGCTTAGCCAAAGTAGCAGAAAAGGGTTTGTCTGACTCCGACCAATCAGGTTGACTGTTCAGTAAACGGTCGCTGCTGGGAAGTAACATGGGCGCGTTGCTAAGCTTATATGGGCATCAATACTAGCTTCTAGGATTCGGATCACGTTATCAGTGATATGTAGTCCGCAATACTGGTGATTTCAATCACTAAATTGAGTGAGATGAGTCACGTTAAGCGCTAATTCTCTTGACTGCCCTTGATTGTACGGACTGTTGCTAAAAATTGACTCAGGAACGGTAACCCGCCAATGGCAGGTAAAAAGTAACGCGAGGTACATAGCAATCCCAAGGCGGCGGCGGTTGCGGGGTCTAAATAGTCCTGATAAAACAAGACTAATGCGGCATCGCGTGTACCAACTCCGGCAAAGGTTAGAGGTAATAATCCGGCTAAAATGGCGAGGGGAGACAAGGCGAGATTGACTAGAAATGGAGTCGTCGCCTTCAGTGCTAGGATAAAAAACCAAATTTGCAATAAGTGTAAAAACCAAATAAAAATCGACGTTCCGGTAATTTTCAGAAGCTGACTTTGGTCGCGCCAAAAATAGTCATGCATATCGCCCCAAGAGCCTTGCATTGTTTCTAATTTGGAACGCATTTTTTTTTGGGCAATCTTGCGAGCCACGATAAAGAAAAAATAAGCAAATTTTCGAGACGCCAAGAGACAAATTCCCAAGATTAAACCCACGCCCACCGCCATCGTCATCAGCCAAAATAGCCAATCTTTCGGTTCATAGAGTAATAAACCAAAAACACACCACAACAGCAGGGATAACAGATCACAAGCTTTTTCAAAAATCACCAGTGATAACGAAAGAGTCCCACTTAAATGACCGCGCTGTTTCATGAAATAAGCTTTGGCAATATCCCCCATTTTAGATGGCAGCACCATATTTAAGACACTTGCCGCTAAGATTAACCGATTTGCCTCAAAAAAGCCCAAGCGAGATCCACTGGGCATGAGTTGTTGCAACCGCCAAGAGGTGAATAACGTCAGGGGAACAACCATTCCCAAGCTGACAGGCATCCAGACGCGATCGCTATTTTGAAAAACGGCAACGAGTTCGGGAAAATCGATTTTTGAGTAAATCACTGCCAGGATAATTAGGCTGACGGCGATTGAAATTAGTCGTTTCATAAATTAGTCATTAGTCATTAGTCATTAGTCATTAGTCATTTGTCATTAGTCATTAGTCATTTGTCATTAGTCATTTGTCACCGAACAGTGAACTTAGACTCATGATTCCTACTTTTAAAATTTTCGCTCTAATCGCAGCCATTCATAAGCATCTAGTTTCTTCACCTGATTTGTTAAATCTAACCAGGGCTGTAATTGTCCCCGTTGAAACGTGCGACTCATCACCACATAAATCGAAGTTTGATCGCCACCAATTCCGGCAGCGACTACCTCTTTCCAGGACTGAGCTTGCAATTCATCGGTGATATGCCACTGTCCATTTTTCCACTCAATCAAGCGACGGAAGTGGAACGGAGCGTTTTGCTTGCCTGTAATTAGCATTTTTTGTAAGAGTTTGCGGATTAAGTTGGGGAAGAAGCGACCCACTGTGAGCATGACGACTCGCAAGATTAGTAAATTTGTGGGGGTCATTTGTTTCTGTTTTGCCCACCCCAACTCTCCTTCAATCATAATTTCATTTTCCTCAACTTTGACTTGATAGGTATCAACTAAATGACCTACAGCATTTTTTATCTTTTTACCCGTTACAATTTGCAATGAGAATTGAGTGTCAGATGCGACTAAACGCTTGTCCTGAAACAGTTTAAATACTCCCCCTTTGTTTAACGCTAAATACAGTTCCGTATTTTGGCGACGGTCAATTAAAACTTGTGCTTCCTTAAACCAAACTCGACCGGGAGAACGGGGAGTGGGTTCAGGTCGGGTTGACACAAAATTGCGCCATGCGAGAAGATAATTCCAGGTATGGTGACCAATAATGTGATCGTCAGCATAGCAAGGAGCCAGTCCATTTGCCAGTCCCACCAGGACGCGATCGTTAATTTCTAGGGCTTGGGGATACCATTGTCCCACCAGTTCAAAACCATGGGGAAAGAAATTGTACGTATTGCGACTCGTATATTCTCCCCCATAAGAGCCATCCGGATGCACAAATTCTGCGGCTAAATTAACTGCTTTGATTAATGCTTCTTTCAGCCGGGGATCAGGTCTGAGTTGATAAATCCGCGCTAAACACGAAATCGTTAACGTATGGTAACCGGGATCACAACCTTCGTACTCAATAAACCAACCTTCGGGGTTTTGCCAGGATAATACCTGTTCTAAACGTTGTACTCTAGCTCTATCCCATTGGGTTGCTTGTAATAGATTAGACAGTAAGTCTAGACACAAAACAATTAACGCTTGGTGATTCGTAAGGCGTCCACTTTCTTGATGATGGGCTAGCCAATCGGCTCGTTGTTCAAAAAACGTTAAAGCAATTGGATTATTTAACCCTAATTCTTGATAACTGTCAATACAGGCAAGTAGGGAAAATGCCGCTGCGCCTCCGGCGCGTTCAAAAGGGAAATAATCATCGCAAGACCCATCAGGATGGGCGCTTTTAGCCGCATAAAGAATCCCGGCTTCCACCCAATCTTGAATCGCTGGTTGTTGGTAGAAATGGTTATCGGATAACTGGGTATTATATGCTAATGCTAGAGGCAGAACAAACTCCTGCGCCATACCACTGGGGAAATCGATAATTTTATACTGCCAGAAGTTGCGGTCAAAACAGCCGTAGGTGGGACTGTGCGGGTTGCGGTCTAGCAGGGTAAGAAGTTTGGGGATTTGGGCAAGGGCTTCGCGGGCAAACAGGTCTTTATTCATTGTCATTTGTCATTTGGTTATTTGTTTGTTATAGTCGCTTTTCGAGAAACAAGCTACGTCTTTCGTCATCTTCTCTGTTTCCTCAAACTCATATCTTGCACCTGTCTCAATAAGGCAATTTTATATAGGGTGGGCAAGAATGATAAACGTGGAAACGTTTCTATTATCGTTGGTTGCTCTTGCCCACCTCACGGTAACTTGGGATTTATTATCCGTGCTGCAATATGTGAGTAAAAGCATTTTCCGCTGCCTTTTTTGATGATTCATACTTGATTTTTCCGGTAATCTTCAATATCAGCGCGTCGCCGCCGCAGTTGGATATCTTCTAGAAGCTTGCGATTCACCGCCATCAAGTCAGCAATTAATCCAAACATCCACAGTTGAAAGCCAATCAGAATTAAAATGGCGGCGACAATTAAGCTAGGCGCACGACTTCTATCCGGATCAAAGACCACCAACCAACGCACGCACAGAATCAACCCTAAACCGAAAGGAAGCGTCCCCATAACAATGAAGAACTGGAGCGGTTGATAGGTCAGGAAAATGCGAATAATCGTAAGAATGGAGCGCTGGATATAAGCGGGAATACTCTTAACTAAACGGGACGGGCGCAGGAAATCATTGGTTCTAATTGGCACCGAAGCAATGGCGATGTTTTTCTGTCCCGCCTGAATAATCATTTCTAGGGTATACGTATATTGGCTAAAGACATTCAGTTGCAGCGCCGCATTCCGACTGATGGCGCGGAAGCCACTGGGAGCGTCCGGGATATTGGTTTTACTCGCGATTCGGACTACCCAGCTTCCTAATTTTTGTAAAAACTTTTTGGCAGGAGAAAAGTGCTTAATTTGCTGGATGGGTCTAGCACCTATGACAATTTCTGCCTGACCCTGTAAAATAGGTTCGATTAGTTTGGGGATGTCTGCCGCACAGTATTGATTATCGGCATCCGTATTCACAATAATATCGGCTCCCGCCTTTAAACAGGCTTCTATCCCTGCCATAAACCCCTTGGCTAAACCCTGATTATGATCAAAGTTGACAATATGGTCAACGCCACAGGCTTTGGCAACTTCAACCGTTTGGTCGATACTACCATCATTGATAATCAGCCACTCTACTGTATCGACTCCAGGGACTTGGCGGGGGAGTTCGGACAGGGTTAGCCCTAGGGTAGCTTCTTCGTTATAACAAGGAATTTGAATGATTAATTTCATTGCACTGATTGCCAAAACAGTTGAATCACAACATTAAAATACCGCTTTTTTCTGACAACTAAGTACCTAGAATAAATTCTGTACGTTATTTGACCGTGCGAAGTATATTTGGTATTTTTCTGGAAACATTCTGCCCTCTGCCCTCTGCCTTGTTGCAACTATTCCGTTTATGCTTTGGCTCTAGCTTGCAGCCAGCCCCAACGCAACACCCAAACGCCTGCTCCAATCAACAGGGCGGCTAAAAGTCCACCCACCCAAATCGGGATACCAACAGCAGGCAATACCCACCACCATACCGCCACGATATGTAACAGTTGAGCGCTAGTCATTTGGTCACCGGGCGGTGGTTCTCCAACTTGCCCTAGGACATCTCGAATATTTGTACTTAAGGCACTGCTAACCTGGCGATAGGCAGCCCCCCAAGCATTAAATAGAGGAGCATAGCTGGGCGAATCCCATAAGGCTCTGGCTCGATTGATATACCCTCCATCAAGGGCTTCAGCATAGTAGCGTTGAAAATACGATACCAGGGTCGGGGCATTGGCAAGGAACCCGAGTACCGTCAAACCAATTAACCACTTCCACCACCTTTTCCCAATCAGTGCGACTAGCGCCATCAATCCTGGAAGTGCGGGAACTAAAAATCGGGGTCCCCAACTCCAGCCGCCAAATTCCCACAAGGAATGGAGTAGCCAATACCCACCGAATATACCCACAATGGCTAAGGCTTCTAGGGGTTTAGTTTTGAGAGCCTTGCGAAACCCAATAATTGCCAGAATGGTTGGTGGACAGTACCAGATTAACCCTCCCCCTGCGCCGGGACTCAAGATCAAACCGATGAATCGTGCTAGCATTCCATCCAGGGTAAATTTCGAGGCATTTTGTCCACTGGATAGTAAACCACCAAATCGCAGGTAGTTATACGCCATGAACAGCATAAACCCCATAATTGTACCTAGCAGGGGACCGATCGCATTCCGCAGGGGATACCGCTTGAGCAGGAGATAGGCGGACAACACTGGTCCAATGACAATACCCGCAGGTTTTGCGGTCAAGGCTAAACCGGAAAGTATACTCGCACCTGCATGTTCACGACTGGTTTTTCCCAGAGCGAGATAGAGGCTGGATGCAGTTATAAAAGAGAGGAGGGGTTCAGCAAAGAACTCTCGCGAATAGACCAAGGCTGTCGTACCTAAGGCAAAACATAAGGCGGCTAAGTACGCACCCGTTCGACTGCTTCCCAAGCGCAATGCTAACAAAGCGACCAGTGATGTGGTTAAAGCGGTTAATAAGACAGATACAACTAAGGCACAAACCGCCGATGAATAGTTTGTCGGTATATTGAACCAGTGACCTAATGCAAGTCCAACAGCAACAAAGGGTGTGGCAATAATCGGTAATAAGGGATATCGAATTGAGTAATATTGCCCATCGCGACCTAAGACTCCGGAACCGGGCGGCACGCTAAAATCAAATTCGGTAACTAATGACTTGGAAACATGCAGCATGTCATTGCCATCAAAGCCCCAAATCCCCGGTTTGAGAAATGCCAGATAAATTAGCGCGATGCCAATGGATAGGGCGAACGCCATTTTCCCAACCTGTTGATGCGCGAGTTGTCGCTCTTGAAGGGTGGAATCTTGAATCTCGCTGGGATTTACCATAGTATTTCTAAAGTATTCTGGTTATTTTTATAGATTATTTTCGATTACTTGGGCTTACCCAGTACTGCTTATTTCCTGTCGCTTTTCTGGCAAACCAACTCCAGGATTGGCGTGAGACTGAGACTCGCCGATTTTCTCTCAAGAGATTCTAGTATGACAAAGGCATGACACCAAGAGCAACTTATCAGAAGCACAGACAATGGAGTCAACAGATATGAATCAACAGATTGCCTTTATCGGACTTGGCGTCATGGGAGGACCTATGGCAGCAAATTTGGCGCTAGGGGATTACCCAGTTAAGGCATGGAATCGAACCCCTAACCGTCCAGGTGTGGAGATAGCTGCTCAGGCGGGGGTAACGGTGGTGTCTTCGATTCGGGAGGCTGTCGCATCAGCTGATATTGTCTTTTCCTGTGTCAGTGATGTTCCTGATGTTAAAGAGGTGCTTCTGGGAGCGGGAGGGGTTGCCGAATCCGCTCGTCCAGGTACGCTGGTGATTGATACCAGTACGATTGGTCCAGAGGCGGCGCGTGAAATAGGGACGCAACTGCAACAGCATGACTTGCGCTTTTTGGATGCGCCCATTTCGGGGGGTGATATTGGGGCAAAAAATGGCACACTGACGATTATGGTTGGCGGAGAGGCTAAAGATTTTGAGCAAAGCAAACCGTTGTTGGAGATTTTAGGCAAAACCATTCGTCTGTGTGGTCCGATGGGGAGTGGTCAAGCGGTTAAACTGTGTAACCAGGTTTTGGCGGCGGTTCATGCGGTGGCGTTGTGTGAGGCGATGCAGTTGGCACAGCAGCAGGATATTGACCCGAACTTAATTGTAGAGGTTTGCAGTATGGGGGCGGCTGGTTCTTGGGCGCTGTCGAATTTGGGACCGAAAATTGCGGCGTCGGATTTCCAACCGGGTTTTATGATTAAGCATATCCTTAAGGATTTAAGATTGGTAGCCGAAACCTTAAATTCATCGCCTCAGGAATTGCCAGGGGTGGAACTTGCTGACCGTCTGTTTAAGATGGTTCAAGAGTTTGATAGTGGTAAAGGAGGGGAACAGGGGACTCAGGCGATGATTCGCGCTTATCACAAGTCCTAGTTCAAGAAAGCAGAAGGTTCCACAATTTGTAGGGGCGGGTTTAGCCACTAAATTAGATATTCACCGATAAATAAACAACAAAACCCGCCCTCCCCATCGATAAATAAACTTATCATTCGTTGTTATTGTTCCCATCCTTAACCAGCAATGACCTCAACTCCTGCCCAATCCTTTGACTGGAATGCCTTAGCCTCGGAATTCGCGGGGATAGAAACGATTACTGAACCGACTCAGGTGGCTAAGTTATCTCTGGACTATTACCATTTCAGTCCGGTGCTGCAACTGCTGTTAGGGGATAAGCGAGGGAATCTGGTGGTACGCCCTCGGACAGAATCTGAAATTATACAGGTGGCGCGAATTTGTGTCAAGCACAAAGTCCCCCTGACGATTCGAGGTGCGGGAACCGGGAATTATGGACAATGTATTCCGCTGTACGGTGGCGTGATTTTGGATACTACCCGGATGAATGGAATTCGTTGGATTAAACCGGGTAAGACTTGTGTGGAACCGGGGGTGAAGTTAGCGGCGTTTGATAAACAGGCGCGGGAAATTGGCTGGGAATGGCGGATGGTGCCTTCAACGTACCGCAGTGCAACAATTGGTGGCTTTATTGGGGGCGGAAGTGGGGGAATTGGTTCAATTAACTATGGGCAATTGCGCGATCGCGGTAATCTTTTGGCGGTGCGTGTGGTTACACTGGAGGACGAACCCCGTGTGATTGAGTTACGGGGAGATGATGTGCAGAAGGTGAATCACGCTTATGGCACGAATGGGATTATTACGGAGTTGGAAGTTCCCCTCGCCCCAGCTTATGCCTGGATAGAGGTAATTGTTGTGTTCGATAACTTTATCACTGCTGCCGAGTTTGGTCAGGCTTTAGGTGATGCAGATGGGTTGGTGAAAAAGTTGATTAGTATTCATGCTCATCCCATCCCAACCTATTTTAGTGGATTGAAGTCATACCTACCGGATGGAAAGTCCTGTGCTTTATTAATGATAGCGGAGTCTTGTTTAGAACCGTTTCAGGAATTAGTGCGGGAGTATGGCGGGGAAATTACTTATCAAAAATCTGCCCAAGAGGGGAGTAAAGGCACAAGTTTAGCTGAGTTTACCTGGAATCATACCACATTACATGCCCGGAGTCTTGACCCAACATTGACGTATTTGCAAACTTTCTTTTTTACATTAGAACGGGTGGAGCAATTGTATGATCATTTCGGCGATGAAGTGATGATGCATTTAGAGTTTCTGCGGGTGAATGGTCAAGCAATTCCAGCCGGATTGCAACTGGTTCGCTACACCACGGAAGAACGGTTAAATGAGATTATTCGCTATCACAAAGAACAGGGGGCGTTTATTGCCAATCCCCATACTTATATTCTGGAAGATGGGGGACGTAAGACAATTGATGTGGAACAGGTGCAGTTTAAGGCACAGGTTGATCCGTATGGGTTGATGAATCCGGGTAAAATGCGAGGATGGGAGGAGCGATAAGAGAGTTCTTATCAATAATCATACATGACCGATTTTGCTAAAATAGTTATACGTTAGGTGGAAAAGAAAATTTATGACTTACTACATCAAAACTCAATTGCGTGGTTTTATTGGTGTTGGACTGATTATTGTCAGTTTAACACTAACCTTTGGTAGAGAAGGTATGAGGCAAAGGTTAATCTGTCAAATTCCTGGCTACAATATTCAACCTGAGTGCCAAATCAAACCCTAAAAATGCCAGTTCAATAATCGCATCATCTACTACAATTCAGTCAATTATAAGATTGGCTAATTCTACCTATATAAGGGCGGGTTTTGTTATTCCGTTATCGGTGAGGAGGGCGGGTTTTGTTGTTTCGTTATTGATGGGGAGGGCGGGTTTTGTTGTTCCGTTAGTGGTGAGGAGGGCGGGTTTTGTTGTTCCGTTATCGGTGAGGAGGGCGGGTTTTGTTGTTCCGTTAGTGGTGAGGAGCTGAATTTAGTCCCTAAACCCGCCCCTACAAATGTCCCTAAACCCGCCCCTACAAATGTCCCTAAACCCGCCCCTACAATTGTCCCTAAGCCAGCCCCTACAATTGTGCCTAAACCCTCCCCTACATTATCTATGGATTTGGATTATATTATTTTCGTTGAAACGGGGAGCATTTCCTTGTTTATTACAACCTTATTCCTTTTCTTATGCTATCTGCCTTATAGTTGAATTGGACGAATTTAGAAGCCAAATACTAAAATGCACAGTTTTATTCCCCCAGAACGCTTCTTTCCTTATCTTACCTGGAAAGATATCCAAACTATGCCAGATAAGGAAAATGTGGTGATTATTCAACCTGTTGGCGCGATTGAACAACATGGTCATCATTTGCCCTTAATTGTTGATTCGGCGATTGGTGTCGGGGTTCTGGGTAAAGCCCTCGCTGAACTGGAACCGAATATCCCGGCTTATGCGTTGCCAAATTTATTTTACGGTAAATCGAATGAACATTGGCATTTTCCCGGTACGATTACCCTCAGCGCCCAAACGTTGCTGGCGGTGTTAATGGAGATGGCGGATAGTATTTATCGGGCGGGATTCCGAAAGTTAGTGTTGATGAATTCCCATGGGGGACAACCCCAGGTGATGGAAATTGCGGCGCGGGATATTCATCAAAAGTATGGGGATTTTATGGTGTTTCCGCTGTTTACTTGGCGAGTTCCTAATATGGCAAAGGAGTTAATTTCAGCTAAGGAGTTGGAGTTGGGAATTCATGCGGGAGATGCGGAAACGAGTTTGATGTTATCTCTATTACCGGAACAGGTGAAAATGGAACAGGCGGTGGCTGAATATCCCCACGGGTTACCGGAGGATAGTTTATTAAGTATGGAAGGGAAGTTACCCTTTGCGTGGTTGACGCGAGAGTTGAGTCAGAGTGGCACATTGGGTGATCCCACACCCGCAACGAAGGAAAAAGGCGATCGCATCCTAGAGTCGTTGGTATCGGGTTGGGTACGGGTAATCCAGGATATCTATCAGTTTCGCCAACCTCAGAGTAAGTAAGGGAATGTGCGATCGCGAATAATCCAGGTAAGGTATCTACCGAGATGGAAACTTATTATTGGTCAATTGTCTGAGATAACAGTGCAGTATCTCCTGAAGTGCGCCAAGAGATTGAAAACACTTTCTTATTACCCATTGCCGAAATTGACAAACGGAGGAATAAAAGCGAATGGAAGAACTCATAACCTTAAAGGAATTTATCCAGCAAGGCAAAATTCCGGAAGCATTGGAACTTGTTGAAGAATTAGAGGAGATGAGCAAATCCGATAAACTCAATAAAATATTTAGCTATGGCATCATTCTATTATTGCATCTAATTAAAAAAGTTGCTGAAAATCGCACCACTAAATCCTGGCAGGTTTCTATATTCAATTCAGTTAAGCAAATTCAACGAACGAATCGACGCCATAAAGCTAAAGGGACTTATTTAACCGAAGACGAATTACGGGAAACTTTACAGGATGCTTATGAGTCAGCCCTGAGAAATGCAGCCCTAGAAGCGTTCGAGGGAACCTATGAAGCTGAAGAAATCGATGCCATGGTTAACCGGGAAGAAATTATTGAAATGGCAATGGATTTGATTCTAGAACGTCAATCGACTGATGGAACATCAGAATAGTAACACGAAGTCGCGATATCAAATGATGGGAAAGGGCGACCCAAGTCAATTGAGTGGACTACAATTGTTCATTAGTGCAAGCGGGTCGCCCCTACATGATTAATACAGGTGTTTTTTCTAGGGTTTGTAGTCAGGGCTTTAGCCTAAGCATTTATCGGTTCAAAACTCAACAAAATAGCGAGCGAGACGCTCACACTACAACGATTCTCTATTGCCTATTGTCACCACTACTGAATTTAGTTGTCTTTAGACAAATTGAGATTTGATCTTTGGGTTTGAACCCAAGGCGGTAAGACAGCGACAGGTGCAAAATGTTAGTCATAACAAATACAAAAATCCGCGATCGCTACCTTGTCGCCAACGCCGCTAACCTCTGTAAAATCTGAAGGACAGGATATAACTCATTCTCTGGTCGATATAGAGAGAACTCTGTGGAAAAGGTATATTGGGGTATTTCACCGAACAATACTTTAATGAACATAAAATGACTACCATTCGTGACTAATCCAAAAGTGGGTTGCTCAGTATTTGGATTTGCCATCATGTAAAATAGGGTTTGCGCTGTTGCATCTTTTAGAGCAAATCCGGCTTGTTTTGACTCAACAACTGCAACCCATATTTGTTGCTGTAACAGCAGGATATCAATTCGCCCCCAAACCGTTCTTTCTCTAGTCTCTATCGCTACATCTACCCGTTTTTCCAAGACTGGATGTAGCGGAGGACGGTAAAATCCTGCGAGTGATAGTAGGGGCGAAAGTACCACCATTTTTACCAAATCTTCTAACATCGGATATTTGTTGAGATAGAGGAACTCTGTTTTGACCCGATCTAAGGTTTGCTTTTCTAAATCGTTGAGTTCTGATAAATTGTCCTGTGCTTCAGGGAAGAAAGTGGAATCGTCTAGAACTTGCCGAAGATTGAATTGGTTTTCAACCTGTGCCAGTGTTAGTTCATGGGCGGGGATAACTTGTGTCATTGCTGCTGTCAGTGTTATTCAAGAAAACGATTACCTTATGTAACACCTTACATACAATTGGCTGAGCCTTGATTGGTGAAAGATTGGAGTTAAGGCACAGAAGCGTCTGTGCGGGCAGATTAGATTACTGTAACTCCAGAGGTGCAAGTGTTGGTGGATAATTAGTGAGATTTACCTGAAGCGTGTGACCCGATTCAGGATTAAATAGGATAAGTCACCAAAAATAGTAACCTTTTGTGTCTGACAAGTCTAAACCGTCTCGTTCCCTTGCCGGAATTGCCTCGATTGTGGCAATTGCCACACTGATTAGTAAAATTTTTGGCTTAATCCGTGAACAAGCGATCGCGGCGGCGTTTGGTGTAGGTCCGGTGGTGAATGCTTATGCCTACGCTTACGTGATTCCGGGCTTTCTGCTGATTTTACTGGGTGGGATAAATGGTCCGTTTCACAGCGCCTTGGTGAGTGTGCTGGCAAAACGGGATAAGTCGGAAGCCGCCCCTCTGGTGGAAACGGTGACGACTCTGGTGAGTGGGATATTATTGCTGGTGACGATTATCCTAATTCTATTTGCGCCCACGTTTATCGATATCCTCGCCCCTGGATTAGAGGAAACCGCGCGATCGCTTGCAGTGCAACAATTGCAAATTATGGCACCGTTGGCGGTTCTGGCGGGGTTGATTGGCATTGGTTTCGGAACGCTGAATGCTTCGGATCAATATTGGTTACCCAGTGTTAGCCCGTTATTTTCCAGTTTGGCGGTGATTGGGGGTTTAGGGATATTGGCACTCTACTCTGGCGGACAAGTTAATAACGCTGAGTATATCCGCCTGGGTAGTATTATTTTAGCCGTGGGTACTCTAGCTGGGGCAATTTGGCAGTGGGTGATGCAACTGATTGCCCAGTCGCGATCGGGAATGGGGCGATTACGGTTGCGGTTTAATTGGAAACTTCCAGGGGTGAGGCAGGTGATGCGGGTGATGGCACCAGCGACGCTATCTTCTGGGATGTTACATATTAATGTGTATACCGATCTATTTTTCGCCTCGTTTATCCCTAATGCAGCGGCGGCGATGCGCTATTCCAATTTTATTGTGCTGACGCCTCTGGGGATTATTTCTAATATGATATTGGTGCCGATGCTGCCTGTGTTTTCCCGGTTAGCCGCACCAGAGAATTGGGTGGAGTTGAAGGTGCGAATTCGTCAGGGATTACTGCTTACGGCTTTGACAATGTTACCCCTGACGGCGATTTTTATCTCTCTATCCGTGCCGATTGTTCGGGTAATTTATGAACGCTATGCCTTTGGTGCAGAGGCTTCTCAGATTGTTGCCCCGGTACTAATGGCGTATGGGTTGGGGATGTTCTTTTATTTAGCACGGGATGTTTTGGTGCGGGTATTTTATGCCTTGGGGGATGGGGAGACGCCATTTCGGATTAGTATTGCCAATATCTTTATTAATGGGTTGCTAGATTATTTGTTGGTGAATGCCTTTGCCACACCGGGTTTAGTTTTTGCTACGATTGGCGTCAATATTATTTCTATGGGCTGGCTATTGTGGGTGCTGAATCGGCGGCTACATGGTTTACCGTTAGGGGAATGGGGGATAGCGCTGGTGGGTTTGGCGGGGAGTAGTTTTGTGGCAGGATTGGGCTGTTGGGGGGTGAGTTGGGGCTGGCAAGAGGTTGTGGGGAGTGAGAATTTCCTGCTGCAAGTTTTGCAACTGAGTTTGGCGATATCTGTGGCGTTGGGGATTTTTGCGGTTTTGGTTGCTCGGTTGAAGTTACCGGAAGTGGATATTTTGGTGAGTCGTTTGCGTCAAAAGTTGGGGAAATGAACAGCCCAGGTTTTATCATTTCAGGTTGCCTTGTCGGTGTACCAAGTTGCAACAGGGCGATGATTAAAAGCCTTAGACTTAGAGAGAACGTTCTGGAATGAATCCGCTTTAACATTATTATATTTATTGTTTGTCAACAGTCTTTTAAGCTAAACCATTGCCATGTCTGAACGGCGGATTGCAATTTCCATTCAAAATATCCTGCTCATTACCGCTACAGTTTTGCTGCTGCTGCTGCTGTGGCAACTCAGTAGTCTGTTGGTGATCCTGATGATTGCGGTGGTTCTCGCCGCCACCTTAGCCCCGATCATCAATAGCGCCCAACAGTTGGGAATTCCTCGCTGGTTAGCTGTTCTCCTGGTCTATTTAGGCTTACTAACCATTTTAGTTGGAGTCGGAGTGTTAATTGGACCAACCGTGGCACAGCAAATCCAGCGCCTGTTTCGCCGACTCCCTGACTATCTAGAAGTGTTAGAATCCTTAATCGACCGTTTGGCAGTGCGCCTGGGGATTAGCGAACCCATCATTAGCCAAATTTTTGATACCCAAACCCTCACCAATTGGGCAATTCGTTCCAGTCAACAACTCGTTGTCCGATCTTATGGGGTAACGCGGGGGTTTCTGGGTGGTATTCTCAGTGTGATTCTGGCTTTATTTCTATCGGGCTATATGCTATCCGGTGCGGAACGCTTAATTAAAGGGATTGTGAGTTTATTCCCGAAACCCTGGGATGATCGCTTGGCGGCGCAGGTTAAGCCAGTGAGTCGGCGCATGGGTAATTATATCCAGGGACGAGTGTTAGTTTCCGGGATTTTAGGAATTGCAATTACCATTGGGTTAAAAGTTTTGGGGATTACTGAATTTGCTTTAGGTTTAGGTGTGATTGCCGGGGGAACCAATCTGATTCCTTTTTTTGGTCCCGTGTTGGGGGCGATTCCGGCGTTGATTGTGGCAATTGCCCAAGGAGGGTGGACTTTTTTATGGGTATTTCTCCTGTTTGTGATTATTCAAAATGTGGAAACATACTTGCTTGATCCTCTTTTAGTCGGTTCTTCGGTGAGAGTTCATCCCTTGTATCAATTGTTGGCGGTGGTTGGTGGCGCACAGGTGTTGGGAATTATTGGGGCGTTAATTGTTCCCCCTTGGATAGCTGGGGCGTCTGTTTTGTTAGAGAATCTCTACCTGCAACCCAAACGACTGGCGGAACAGCAAGCCGCAGCACTATCACCACCATCTAGGGAAGAAACTCAAAGCACTCTATCGATGAAAGGTTAACATTAATATGAAGTTCGTTTCTTTTGTCAGGGTGCGAATTGTCCGGACGCTAGTTGTGGCATTTGTGGTTGGTTGTTTACTAGCTGTTTTACCCAGTTTAGCTCAAACTAATTTCAATCAAACTAATTCCATTCAAACTAATTCTGCAGCACCGATTATGCTGGATGGGCGTAAGATTTTTGAAGTGACTCCATCTGAACAATACAGCGCCCAAGAACGAGCTGAGTATGTGAATCAAGTTCTCCAAGAATTGGTGGAAACGGCGGAAAGTCCTATAAGTGTTGAACTCACTTCTAAAGATAAAATACCCGTAATTGAGATTGATGGGCAGCATTTAGTTTCTGTAACGTCAGACGATACACCAGAAGGAAGAAGTCCTCAAGAACAGGCAGAATTTTGGCGAAAAAAACTGCAAACGGTTATTCAAAAGGCTCAATATGAGCGCACACCAATCTATTTGATTCAAGCCATCCTGCTCTCAATTGGTTGCGTATTACTGGCGATCGCATTGAGTTGGCTACTCGGTAAGCTTTGGTGTGATTGGCTGAAACCTCAGTTGGATAAAGAGGCGGCGGAGTCAGCCACCCTAGAGGGAACGAAACAGGCGAACAGCCCCAAATTCGCTGGACAAGTTCTTCTGACACTCATCCGGTGTGCTATCTGGGTGTATGCACTGATTTATATCACCACCCAGTTTCGCCAAACCCGAGAATTAAGTCGCATCGTTACCGATACAATAATTGCCAGCTTAACCTCAGACATGATTCCCTTAGGAGATAACTCCTATTCGGTGTTGAATTTATTAATTCTCATCGGCTTATTTGTCGGGTTAATCATCCTGGCAAAAGTGATCAAACAAGGGTTGCGATCGCGGATTTTACGGTTCACGGGTTTGAGTCGTGCAGCACAGGAAACCATTGCGATTATTTTCAATTATGCCTTTATTTTTATCAGCAGCCTTGTCTTATTACAGTTATGGGGGTTAGATATTAGTTCCCTCACGGTATTTGCTGGTGTGTTGGGGGTGGGTATTGGCTTAGGATTGCAGGGAATTGCTAAAGAGTTTATTAGCGGCTTGGTTTTAATCTTTGAACGTCCTATTCAAGTTGGCGATTTCGTCGATGTGGGCGGATTGATGGGAACAGTAGAATATATTAGTGTTCGCAGTACCGAAATCAGAACATTAGATGATGTTTCCATTATTATTCCTAATTCCAGATTTTTGGAATCGGAGGTGATTAACTGGTCGCATCACAGTGCAGTATCCCGACTAAATATACCTGTGGGCGTGGCGTATGGCTCAAACCTAAAGACGGTTAGGTCGGCTTTGATTGATGCGGCAAAAGAACATAGTGATGTTCTACCTCAACCCACACCCAGAGTCTTTTTTAAGGGATTTGGTGATAGTTCTCTCGATTTTGATTTGTTGGTTTGGATTAGTGAACCTCGCAAGCAGTTCCAAATTAAGAGTGATCTTTATTTTCGGATTGAGGTAATTCTCCGTCATCGCGGTGTAGAAATCCCCTTCCCGCAACGGGATCTTCATGTTCGTTCAGGTAGTTTACCGGTCGATATTTCTCCGCAATTAGTGGAATCATTAGCACAACTATCCCAGCGTTTGGCAAAGTGGCTAGATCAACAACCCACGGTTAGTCCACCGCCGGATGGTAATGGTCATGGTAAACATTAACTGTCATTTGTTGGTTTTTGATGAGGCAATTCTACAGGACAAGGTAGCTTACTGCTTCTAAAAAAAATCTGGATACAGTTTGATTACAGCTACCCATCCCAGTTTTAGCTTACTTGAGCTTTCAGCCGGAAATTTATTTCCCGGCTATACTTGTAAAATAAAAAAGAACAGGTAAAACTCAACTTAATCATCCGTGGCAACCGAATCCTCCAATCACACACCCAAGCAAGTTCTAGTTTGTCAACATCGTTCCTGTCAAGCCGAAGGTTCAGCCGATGTCTTGGCGGCGTTTGAGGAAGTGGCTGAGGATACAGACTTTAAGATTAAAGGAACAGATTGCCAAGGACAATGTAGTTGTGGTCCTACGGTGCGAGTTGTACCCGAAGAAACCTGGTATTATCGGGTTCAACCCAGTGATGTCCGCCGGATTGTGAAACAACACCTGAAAGAAGGTAAGCCAGTTGACGAAAAGCTGAATCCTCGGATTCATCGGCGGTTTAGCTTTTAAGATTATTCGCGCAACACATAACCGACACCCCGAACCGTTTGCACCAAGCACTTTTCACCATCGCTTTACCTCGTGGGACTCCGACCTCAACGAAGTAGGTCGGAGGGGGATAGAGGTCAAACCGCGCCACTCACTTCGACTTCGCTCAGTGTGGTAAGGGTTGACAACCCAACTGTTGACACCAGTCCGGTGTTTTGTTGTAACAATTGGACTTTGTTGGCGGTAAACCTCCCTATTCGCTTCCAGTTAGCGTCACTGACGGAAACTTGGGTAAGCCAAGGTATTGCCGCAAGGTTGAAGTGTACCGGTAGCATCCAGTCGAGAATTAGCAAATCCGGCTGAGATTCCCGCGCTGTCGCTAAACCCGCGAACCCATCCGGCGCCACGCTGACTTGATACAGCGCTTTGCGCTGTAATAAAGTACAGTAAATAAAAGTCCCCCTTTTTAAGGGGGATGCGAGGGGGATCGACAATGTACCGCATAGCAGAGCAAACTGCTGTATCCTTCATATTGCAGTTCCAGTTCGATAAACTTGGCGAGTTTTGCCTCATCTTCCACAACTAAGATATGGTGCGTCATTGCTTGGAGATTCTGAAAATACAAGAATTTTAATTAATTTAAAGCTACCCCAATCCAAAATAACAGAATACTTGCCTAGAGGAGATTATAGTTATTTTGTGACTCCCTTTCAAGGAGTACATCTTCAAAGCGACTCCTGCAAAGACTTGTGATTCGATGCACTCTTTGGAGCGCTATTTTTTCCCAAGTAGTATTATCGCTGTTGACTTCTAAGTCCCAATAGGGTTACGGGCTTGAAATAATCACCGCGATAGCCTAAAGTGACCATAAGCTCTGATGGTGTAATCACCACCAAAAACCTAATCGCTACAAGTTTGCTAAAAAAAGAGGATCAGCAATCAAAGGAGAAAACTGTAACGAGTGTCCGACTACTTAGATATCAATAGTATCCCAAAATTTACAATATAGATGAATTGGCTGGAAAGAATTTACCACAAAGTCATCTCGGCTCTACTGACTGTACCGACTCTGGAGAGTTGGCTCATTACAGTTTTGCTGTTATTGTTCATTGCTTTAACTTGTTTGCCCATAGGATTTCAATCTGGGCTTTTAGACGTTAGAATTTTGCATTTATCTTTTCTAGGCATTGTCAAGGTTTTAGTGAGTCGTTTCTTTTTCCCCTGTTTTGCCGAAGAGCTGCTATTTCGCGTACTACCACTTCCCAGCAAAACCAGTAATAGTCCAATAAAAAGCCAATTAATTATGGCTTTTATCAGCATAGTTGTTTATGTGGTAGCTCATCCTATCTTTGCCTTTTTAGTTTACAAAAAAGCTTTCGGAATTTTCACTAATTCCGGCTTTCTGTTGTCAACGCTAATTTTAGGAATAACCTTGACAATTTCCTACTGGCACTCTCGCTCAATCTGGCCTCCTGTTGTGATTCATTGGATTGTTGTTGTCGTTTGGCTACTTATATTCGATGGATATTCAAAATTAGATTTATAGTGTCTGGAATACTATTCCAATTTCGGTACGCGCCAGAGTTTAATTGTTTTATCTGCACTCCCACTAACTAAGGTTTCTCCATCTGGGCTAATCGCGATAGAATTAACAGAACTTAAATGACCCTTTAGTGTGCGAATTAATTGTCCTGTGGCAAGATGCCAGAGTTTAATCGTCTTATCTGCACTCCCACTGGCTAAAACTTGACCATCTGGACTAATTTCTAAAGCATTCACAAAACTTGAATGTCCTGTCATTGTGCGAATTTCTCGTCCTGTGGCTAAATTCCAAAGTTTAATCGTTTTATCCGCACTCCCACTGACTAACGTTTTCCCATCTGCACTAATTTCCAAAGCGTTGACTGAACTTGAATGCCCGGTTAGCGTGCGAATTAATTGTCCTGTGGCTAAATCCCAAAGTTTAATCGTCTTATCCGCACTCCCACTGACTAACATTTTCCCATCTGGGCTAATTTCCAGGTAATTCACTGAACTTGAATGTCCGGTTAGCGTGCGAATTAATTGTCCTGTGGCTAAATTCCAAAGTTTAATCGTCTTATCCGCACTCCCACTGATTAACATCTTGCCATCCGGACTAATTACTAAATAATTGACAAAACTGGAATGCCCAGATAAGATTTTATTTTTTTCTGGAGTAACCAGATTCCAAACCTGAATGTTCTTATCGCCACTTCCCGTAACCAGTTTATCCCAGTCCGAATTAATTGCAAAGTAATTAACAGGCTTGGTATATCCTGTAAGTTTGCGAATTTCTTGACCTGAAGCTAGATGCCAAAATCGGATAGTTTTATCCGCATTGCCACTCACTACTATCTCTCCATCTGGACTAATCACTAGGTAATTAATATAACTGGCATTGGCATTGATTGTTTGAGCCAGTTCGATAGACTGATAGGCAGCAATTTCAGGCAAAACCTGAGGTTCTATTTGTTTCACCTGATAAACTCCAACGCTAACGACTAACCCTAAAGTCCCTAACCAAAGCCATTTGTTTTGAGCGATTAAATGTTTACGTTTAGAAAGTTTAGAAATTATTCCCGATTCCGCTTGCGGCAACGTTACTGTTTGCATTTTTGTCTGACTGGGTAATTGCGGAGACGAAGATAGGGGAGTGGAAATAGACGATGATGAAATAGTGGCTAATTCATCGATAATGTCCTGAGTTGTCTTATGCCGAGTCGCTGCTGTCGGTGACATTAGCTTGTCAATTAGGTCTGCCAATGGGAATGAGAGTCCAGAAACCTGTTCGCGCCAATTACAGCGATCAGTTAATGGGTCATAGATACTCGGATCAGTTACCGATTTTGCGGTTAACAAATAGACAAAGGTTCGACCCAACGCATAGAAATCGGATTGAGGAACCGCATGACCTTTTTCTTGTTCCGGTGGTGTGTAACCCGCCGAACTAATTCTGGTAACATTCCCCGCACCACCCACTTGCGCTAAGTAGGTATAGGTTAATTCTCTAGCTGTCCCAAAATCTATCAACACCAATTGACCCGTGGGGCGCAGCATGATATTTTCGGGTTTAATATCTCGATGGAAATAGTTTTTTCGATGAACCAAATTTAAAATTTCAACCAGTTGTTTTAGCCAATTCAATGCCTGGGATGCGGAAATGGGATGATTCCCCTGTTGTCGCATCCACTGCTTTAAATTGAGTCCATCAATTTTTTCCATGATGATACAGTGCAAAGGTTCTCCATCTTGAGGAATAACCTGAAAATATCCATCGGACTCAACTTGAGGAATACCGGGATGATTAAGCTGACTTAATACGGCGGCTTCTTGTTGAAATAATTCGATAACCTTAGGATTGGTATTATGCTTAGGTTTGAGAACTTTTAATAGTTTTGGATTAGCCCCTTTGTAGGCTTCATACACCATCCCGAAGCCACTGGTATCGCTGAGGAGACGCATCACTTGGTAGCGCCCTTGAAGTAACAACAATGAGCCACAATTGCGACAAATTCGATTGTTGAGGTTCCCTGGATCACTGGGTTCAGGACACCTGGGGTTGATACAGTAGCTCATATCTCGCTACAGCCATGTCACGAAGGGTCTTTCCCTGATCTTAGAATGAGGATAAAGAAGCTGGGGAATATTCCTCCACGAACGATTAAAACCTGTATCGAAACTGCTAGAATGTAAATAAATTTTTCAAAAAAAGCCGAATTGAGTAAACTTTTATGAGTGGTGTGACTGCCGACGACTGGCAATCACCGCCGTGCGATCGCTCCCACAGAAATAGTCCCTCTGTAGCGCCACTGACGGTTTTCTGCGACTTCGACGGACCGATTGTCGATGTCTCTAAGCGCTATTACACCACCTACAAGCTAGCGCTGGCTGATACTTGGTCTGCCTATCAAGCCCAAGGAATCACGTTACCGATTCAACAGCTTAACCAACCGCAGTTTTGGCAGATGAAGCAGGATCGGGTGGCGGATGAAGAAATTGCCCTATGTTCTGGTGTACAAGGGGAACAATTTGAGTTTTTCTTAGCACGAGTATTAGAAATTGTCAATCAACCCTTGCTGGTACATCTGGATAAGCTGCAACCTGGGGTGCGTTGGGCATTAGCCAGACTCCATTCTCAAGGTATCCGGCTGGTATTGGTGACGTTGCGGTGTCAGGAACAAGCGACACAAATTTTAAGAAATTACGGGTTGACTCGTCTGTTTAGTGGGATTTATGGCACTTACGACGATCAAGCCGCCTATCGAAATAATGTTGAACTTAAGCAACAACTTTTAGCACAAGCCTTAACCGAACAGGTTTATTTTTCGCTACAGCCGCAATCAGCCTGGATGATTGGTGACACGGAAGCAGATCTCCTCGCCGCCCAAGCGGTGTATATTCCCACCATTGCCCTGACTTGTGGGATTCGTTCCTATCGTTATCTCCAGCAATTCCAACCCACTCACACTTGCTATGATTTGTTGACGGCGGCTGATTATATTTTGGACAGGATGAAGCGTGAAAACTAAGTCATTGGTTATTTGTCATTAGCGTTCAGCCATCTCGAACCCTTCATTACAAAACTTCATGAGCGTGCCGTTTACATTTGTCCGACTACTTAGGCTTTAACACTTTATTTATAAACCTTTTGGCTGTTCACCCCTTCTTGTAAGTAATCACTATACAATTTACTTAAAGAAAATTTATAGAAAAATCAACAAAAAACGTTTACAGTCTAGCTTGCCATGGTAATCTAAGCTATACCAACCTGTAGGGTCACGGCACTGCTCATGGGTGTCAACTTAAGCCACATTACCCACGATAGGATACTGGGTGTGGGGTATGGGGTGTGGGGTGTGGGGGAAAGCGAGCAATTTTGGCTCACTATGTATTAAAGTTTCCTGTTTGGAAAAAACGTGGATGAATAGGTGAGGTGAATGGTGGTAGGTATGAGGTTTTTTAGCCGACAACAGACAATTCCATCCCGACACCCGACAGACAATTCCATCCCGACACCCGACACCCGACACCCGACACCCGACACCCGACACCCGACACCCTTGCTCAACCGAGCTTTCGCTCTACATTGCTAGTGTAGTATAAAACTGGGATAGAGTTGTATAACTTATCGGTTATGTATGCGTGCGTCTCGCAACTTTTTTAGTT
>NZ_JAVKBY010000127.1:0-93378 GCF_040222985.1 Coleofasciculus sp. F4-SAH-05 | reverse complement strand
AATTTGGAGATAGCCGCCAGTTAGGTGGGGAAGTGCCTGTGGACTGGTTGAGTGCCGTCACCGTCAGAGCGAAGCAGGAAGTAAGCATCAAAGTTAAGTCTGACTAAGGTTGACCAACTTTGAGTAGGTCTTTCATAACGGTCAACACTCCCCTAATCTCTAGATATAGATTCAAGAGAATTTTTTTTTGCTACAGTAGCGGACACGGGTATTTAGGGTGTGATATTGGTTTCGTGAGGGTGCTAAAAAGCTATATCTCATTTTTTTTGCTTGTTTACGGGGACGTCTTGATAGAACCAACTCTGTCTTGGCTGAAACAATTTCCCCTTTTCTCGTTGGATTGAACCAGGCTTAGGTGCTTACCATGAAAAACCCCTTCCGTCAAGATTCACCCTCGTCTTCGCCCACTCCCTCTGAACCAGAGAAGGGTTTGGGTACGTTTGGGGGGGTTTATACGCCATCCCTGCTGACGATTCTGGGTGTGATCATGTACCTGCGATTCGGTTGGGTTGTGGGGAATGTGGGGTTGTTCGGCACGCTGATTATTGTCACCCTGTCTACGGCGATTACGTTTCTGACTTCGCTGTCGATTTGCGCGATCGCAACCGATCGCGTGGTCAAGGCGGGGGGCGCGTATTATATGATTAGCCGTTCTCTGGGGATTGAAACCGGCGGAGCGGTGGGAATTCCGCTGTATTTTGCCCAGGCGATATCCGTGGCGCTGTATACGATTGGTTTTGCTGAGAGTCTGACGCTGGCGTTTGAGGGATTAGTTCAGCATCAGCGGCTGATAGCGATTGTAACGACTATCCTGGTGGCAATTTTGGCGATCTCCTCTGCTCAAATTGCGATTAAGGCACAATACTTTATTATGGCTGCGATCGCGCTGTCTTTAATTTGTTTGATTTTTGGTTCCCCCGTTGACCCGAATACTCACATTGAACTGTGGGGGGCGAAACCGCAAAACTCTGAACCCTTTTGGACTGTCTTTGCCGTCTTCTTTCCCGCCGTTACCGGTATTATGGCGGGGGTGAATATGTCGGGGGATTTACGGAGTCCTAGCCGTTCGATTCCCATTGGTACCTTGGCGGCGGTGGGGACGGGTTATGTCGTTTATATGGCATTACCGATAATTTTAGCGATGCGGGCGGATGCTCTCACCTTAATCGAAAACCCCTTAATTATGCAGAAAATCTCCCTCTGGGGTCCTTCGGTATTATTGGGGGTTTGGGGAGCAACCTTATCGAGTGCGATTGGTAGTATTCTCGGTGCGCCCCGGGTGATGCAGGCGCTGGCGCGGGATGGGATTTTACCTCGGTGGCTGAAGTTTCTGGGAACCGGTTCCGGACCCGAAGATGAACCCCGTATTGCCACGGTGGTTACATTGGGCTTGGTGTTAGTCGCCGTTGCGTTGGGGGATCTCAACTTAATCGCCCCGGTGTTAAGTATGTTCTTCCTCACCACCTATTTGGTGTTGAATGTGGCGGCGGGAATTGAAAGCTTTTTACGCTCTCCCTCCTTTCGCCCCTCCTTCCGGGTGCATTGGTCCTTATCTCTGCTGGGGGCAGTCGGCTGTTTGGGGGTGATGTTCTTACTCAACGCCGTGGCGACAATCATGGCGGCGCTGATTGTATCGAGTGTTTATATTTGGTTAGAACGGCGGGAATTACAAAGTGCTTGGGGGGATGTGCGTCAGGGTGTCTGGATGGCGTTGGTACGGACGGGAATTAATCGCCTCGACTATACGGCTGATACGAAAAACTGGCGTCCTCATATTCTGGTCTTTTCTGGTGCCCCGACTCGTCGCTGGCATTTGGTGGAGTTTGCGGCAAATTTAACCCACAAACGCAGTTTATTTACTGTCGCCAGTGTAATTCCCACTGGGTCTCGTGATCCAGCCAAGCAGTTGGAAATGGAAGCCACGATTCGCGAGTATTTAGAGAAGCGGGGGGTGCAAGGGTTAGCCCGGTTAATTTCTGCCCCTGATCCGTTTATTGGGGCGGAACGGTTAGTTGAGGCGTATGGGATTGGTCCATTGGTTCCCAATACGATTCTGTTAGGGGATAGTGAACAAGCCTCTCATCGTGGGAGTTACTGTCAGATGATCGCCAACTTGCATCAAGCCCGTCGTAATGTGGTGA
This sequence comes from Coleofasciculus sp. F4-SAH-05, assembly GCF_040222985.1. Classification (NCBI taxonomy): domain Bacteria; kingdom Bacillati; phylum Cyanobacteriota; class Cyanophyceae; order Coleofasciculales; family Coleofasciculaceae; genus Coleofasciculus; species Coleofasciculus sp. F4-SAH-05. Next base: position 91,237 of record NZ_JAVKBY010000127.1, on the reverse strand, counting down.
TTTTACGGGATGTAGAGGAACGGGGATTTGGTCGCCGCAAACGGATTGATGTCTGGTGGGGCGGGTTACAGGCAAATGGGGGTTTGATGTTAATTTTGGCGTATCTGTTGCGAACGAGTTTGGAATGGCGTAGTGCTGAAATTAACCTTAAATTAGTTGTCGCCAATAACGCCGCCGCCCAAGCCACGCGGAAGAATGTGGAAAACCTGACTAAACAACTGCGGATTGGAGCGCGATCGCAAGTGATTGAGGCAAAGGGACGCCCGTTCCCCGAAATCCTGCGTCGGTCTTCCCAAAGTGCCGATTTAGTCTTCTTGGGTATGGCGAAACCGATGGATGATTATACCAGTTATTACGAACGCTTACAAGGTTTAGCCACGGGATTACCGACAACGGTATTTGTGTTAGCCGAACCCGATTTTGCCTTCTCGGAAGTGTTACAGGAAGGAGGCGTATAGGGGTGTCGGGTGGGGGGAAATCTTCTTATGGTTCCCTCCCCTGCGAGGGGAGAGTTAGGGAGGGGTCAGCTCAACGTTAAACAAAACTTTCAATTTATAGCAACCGCCATAGCGGTTAGGACACATCTTATGGTAGAGACGTTCCGCCGGAACGTCTCTACAACAGTTAGGAGAGATGATCGCACAACACCTGTTTCCTATTCCCTCCCCTAACCTCGCGCGGATATTGCCAAAATCGATAGACTAAGAACGTTAACTGCTATCGTTCAAGGAGGTCAATCAGACTGGATTACTGCACACCGATTCACCGTAAAGATGGCTATAGCTATGCATTTTGACCACAAGAGTCCTAGAGCGTCGGTCAAGTATTCCTAGAAACCGGGTTTCTCGTCAGGATGACAACGCAATATCAACCTTTCACCCAAAGAAACCCGGTTTCTTGACCAATGTCCTGGATATGCATAGAAATCAAATTACATTTTCAAACCCCTAATAAAATAAAATGCAACAGCCCCAGTTTGATCAACACACTAATTATCCCCCAGCCTTCGCTAATACCGCCTTTGATGTCGTCGCCATCGCCGCATCCGCTGGCGGACTAAAGGCGCTATCTCAAGTTTTATCCCATCTACCGAGTGATTTTCCAGCAGCCGTTCTGGTTTTACAGCATCTTGACCGCAGTCACCGTTCCCTAATGGCAGATATACTCCGCCGACGGATTTCTTTGCCGATTAAGCAGACGGAGGATGGAGACAAGCTAAGTCCGGGAGAAGTTTATATTGCCCCACCAGATTATCATGTTTTGGTCAACTCTGATGGTACGCTTTCCCTAACGCAGTCACCTATTGTCAATTTTGTCCGTCCCTCAGCAGATTTACTGTTTGAGTCGCTGGCAAATAGTTATCAAAATCGGGCAATTGCTGTCATTTTAACCGGGACAGGGAAAGATGGCACAAAAGGAGTAGAGGCGATCGCGCAACGGGGAGGTATGGTGATCAGCCAAGACCAAGAAACGTCGCAACACTTTGGTATGCCTAGTTCTGCCATTAAAACGGGAATCGTTGATTTAATTTTACCCTTATCTAAAATTGCTGAAACACTCATCCAACTTGTACAAGAAGATAGAGGGTAGAAGATTTTAATGGTTATAAGCTGTTCGGCATTTAAACCCTTAATATCAATAATGGCTAAATCCTTGCAGTGCGTTAAGCGAAGCCATGCCGCAGGCTTTGCATCTTGCTCGCTACTAATACCCAACGAAAAATGACAAATGAATAATGACCAATGACAAATGAATAATGACCAAGAACGTGAAGAAAAACGAATTTTTGAATCTCTACTGGAGTACCTAAAAGAAACACGCGGCTTTGATTTTACAGGCTACAAACGCTCTACGCTCAAGCGGCGGGTAACCCGGCGAATGCAGTCTCACAATATCGATAATTTTGGCGATTATCTGGACTACCTGGAAGTTAATCCAGAAGAATTTGAGCCGCTGTTTAATACAATTTTAATCAACGTTACCGCATTTTTCCGGGATACCGAAGCCTGGGACTATTTACACCATCAACTCCTGCCGCAACTGTTGCAGCAAAAGGATAGGCAAGAGCAAATCCGCGTCTGGAGTGCGGGGTGTTCTTCGGGGGAAGAAGCCTATTCTATCGCCATGCTTTTGGTAGAAATAATGGGGTTGGAACAATTTCGCCAGCGGGTGAAAATTTATGCCACCGATGTCGATGAAGAAGCCTTAAGTCAAGCGCGTTGGGCACGCTATGATTCCAAAGCCTTAGAAAACCTGTCCGAAGAATGGCGACAGCGCTATTTTGAACAAGTCGGCAATCAGTATGTATTCCGATCTGATATCCGCCGGGCGGTGATTTTTGGTCGGAATGATTTGGTTCAAGATGCGCCAATTTCCCGACTGGATTTACTGATTTGCCGCAACACGCTGATGTATTTTAATGCGGAAACTCAGAAACGGATTTTGGCACGGTTTAACTTTGCGCTAAAGGACAACGGCGCTCTATTTTTGGGCAAAGCCGAGATGCTGCTAACTAATAGCAATCTGTTTAGACCCTTAAATTTACAGCACCGCCTCTTTACCAAAGTACCCAAACCGAAACTAAGCGATCGCCTGCTGATATTCGCCCAAGCTGGGGATGAAGAATCGAGTGAGCGTCTGTCTGAGCGGGTGCGGCTGCGAGAAGCGGCATTTAATACCTCACCCATTGCCCAAATTATTGTTGATACCAATGGTTACTTAGTGTTGGCAAATATGAGCGCCCGGTCGATGTTTGATATCAAACGGCAAGATCTGGGCAAACTGTTTCGAGACTTGGAAATTTCCTACCGTCCCCTAGAACTGCGGTCAATCATTGATGATGTCTATCGCGATCGCAGATCGATTATGATTAACGATGTGGTGCGGGAGCAGTCCGATAAGACTCAGTATTTGGATGTGCAAATTACTCCCTTAAAGGAAAATGGCAATGACGATCAGTTATTGGGAGTGAGTGTTTCTTTTCATGATATTACTCGCTACAACCAACTGCACAGTAAATATAAAGCATCTGCCCAAGAACTGGAAACGGCAAATGAGGAACTCCAGTCGAGTAATGAGGAATTAGAAACCACAAACGAAGAACTGCAATCCACCAACGAAGAACTCGAAACCACAAACGAGGAACTGCAATCCACCAACGAAGAACTGGAGACAATGAATGAAGAACTCGAATCTACCAATGAAGAATTGCGGACGATGAATGATGAGTTGCGCTTGCGGACGGATGAAGTCAAGCAAATGAATGCCTTTTTAAATTCAATTTTAGAAAGCTTCCAAACGGGGGTAATTATTGTAAACCGCGAATTTCATATTATCCGTTGGAATGTATATTCTGAGGAATTCTGGGGAGTACGCAGTGACGAGGTACAAGACAAATCCCTCCTCAGTTTAGATATTGGCTTACCTGTGGATCAATTGCGCGAACCAATCCGTAACTGTTTTCAGGGTGAGGAAAATCATCAGACAATCATGGTGGATGCGATTAATCGCCGAGGTCAATCCATTCAATGTCGGGTTACGTTCCATGGCTTGAAAGGGATAGAAGAACAATTACACGGCGCGATTATCTTGGTAGAAGAGGTGAATCAAGGAGATGGGTGAGGGGTGAGATATGGGTGTCAACTTAAGGTGAAAGCAGGGGAAGCTGGGGAAGCTGGGGAAGCTGGGGAAGCGTCACCATAAATACAGCGCTTTTCAAGTAAGTGAGGTACACAGACAGATCCCCGACTTCTCGGAGAAGTCGGGGATCTTGCACGCCGCTAACCACGATTCTCTCCTCTAGTGAAATGTTAGAACGGTATAGCGATCGCCTGAGTCCAGAACGCAAAACCGTACATTTTCAGAAAATTAGCCAATCTGTAGGCTATATGACCCAATTATTGGAAGATATTTTAATCTATAGCAAAGCCGACGCCCTGAAATACTCACCCAACGGTGATCCCGTAGACTTTGAACTGAATCGTGAGGAGAATCAAGCTATAATTATTATTCGCGATCGCGGCATCGGTATTCCCCCAAACGACCAAGTTCATTTATTTGAACCCTTTCATCGTGCCCAGAATACAGGTACAATCAACGGGACAGGACTAGGACTCGCGATCGTCAAAAAAGCCGTGGATTTGCATCAAGGCAAAATTTCTGTCCAAAGTAAGATTGATATTGGCACAACATTTACCGTCAAATTGCCACTCCTGAATGTAAAAAAATTCTAGTCGGGACACGACTTGTCGTGTCCCGACTAAAGGTGATATAACCGTTGTGAAATCATCAAAAAAACGTCACTCGCCCTCTAGTCGGAAGAATCTGATCCTAAAAACTACTATAGTAAAGTGCAAGCTATATAAGCTATAGAAATTTTAAATTCTACTGTTTTATAGAACGCAATCATTTATAAAATGCTGCATTAACTATAAATAAATCTGAATAGGCTAAACACCCCTGATGTAATGGAGATAACCATGAATCCTAACCAATCCGCAAAAAAAAACTAAATATATCCTCCGATACCTTAACCGAAGCGATTAACGAGCATATTCAAAACGCCCAAGAACGTTTAGCCCAGACAGAACCTGAGGTTAGCATGTCAGCCGATGAATGCTCAATTAAGCTAGCCGAAACCGTTACCGAACTATCCACCACCCTCGAAGAACTACAAGTCGCCGTCGAAGAAATCCAAGAACGGAATCAGGAACTCGCAGCGGCGCATCAAGCCACAGAAGACGAACGCCGAAAGTATCAAGAGTTATTTGAATTCGCCCCCGACTGCTATTTCATCACCGACGCATCCGGTATAATCCAAGACGCCAACCAAGCCGCCGCCACCCTGCTGAATATAGAAAAACGGCGTCTAATCGACAAACCCCTAGCTGTGTTTATTGCTGATACAAGCAAACGCACCTTTCTCAGTCAACTCAACCAACTCACCCACCTCTCCTCCCCCGACTTTCCCACCACCCTACTGTACCGAGACTGGGAACTATCCCTGCAACCGCGCCAGAGTGAACCATTCCCGGTGGAGATTTCCATCTCAGCCATACTCAACCCCCAATCAGAAATCGTGGGATTGCGCTGGTTAATTCGGGACATGACTTATCGCCATCAAGCCGAAAGCCTACGCCAACAACTAGAAGCCGAAAAAGAATTCAGCGAACTCAAATCCCGCTTCATCCAAACCGTCTCCCACGAATTCCGCACCCCCCTGAACATGATTTACGTCTCCGCCCAACTCCTCGCCCGTTCTCACGACGGCTTAAGCGAAGAAAAATGCAATCAATTACTCCAACGAACCGATAAAGCCGTGCGGCGGATTACCAAAATACTCGATGACGTTCTTGTCTTCAGCCAAGCCAGCGCCGACAAACTGGAACTCAACCCCACATTACTCGACTTAGAACAATTCTGCCAAACCATCGTCGAAGACTATCAAATCATCGCCGGTAGCAGCAAAACCCTACAACTCAACGCCCCCGGAACCAACCACAGCGTTTGCCTCGACGAGAAACTCCTCTATCAAATACTTGGCAACCTCTTATCCAACGCTATCAACTATTCCCAACCAAACAGCACCATAACCCTAACCCTAACCTATCCAGACCATACAGTATGCTTTCAGATCCAAGATCAAGGAATCGGCATACCAAGAGAAGACATCCCCCGACTCTTTGACCCCTTCCACCGGGCGAGAAATGTCAGCAACCTACCCGGAACTGGGCTCGGACTATCCATCGTCCAAAAAGCCATCGAACTCCACGGCGGAACCATCAACGTCCACAGTGAAGTCGATATCGGCACCACCTTCACCGTCACCCTACCCTTAGATTTGTAGTTCGTAGTTTGGGCTTTAGCCTATCAACGCAACGCTGAGCAGATTAACTTGTAATATAATCAAACCTCCCCCACCCCAACCAACATTCGTCGTTCGTAGTAAGGGAACCTTAGCCCATCAACGCAACAGCGAGCAGATTATCTTGTAATATAATCAAACCTTTCCCACCCCAAAACCTGATAAAACCCAACCCAAACAAACCGAGTGTACAAACAACTAACCCTAGAATTTGCCAACAATTCCGAACCATCCCCCCAAACCATCACTCATCCCACTGGATATTCAGGCTGGTACAGACTACACAAATACTGGGGCAAAAAACCCCACGAACCCCTCGCCCTAGCCATCCAACAACTCACCCAAGAAAACGATATCATCCTAGACCCCTTCGTCGGTTCCGGCATAGCCGCCCGTGAATCCCGGCTGCGGAAACGTCGTTTCATCGGAATTGACATCAACCCCATCGCCACCGAACTCACCAAACTACTCATCTCCCCACCCGATTACCCCATCATCCGCGATGCCTTCCTATCCCTAGAAAAAACCCTCAAACCCCAAATCAACCAAACCTATCAACTCAAAGATGGAAGAATCGCATCCCATTACCTTTGGCAAAACAACCAATTACGCCAAATTTGGTTATCCGGTAATCGCAGCAGCACCCGCCTCGAACTCCCCCCCACACCCGAAGACCTTAAACTCATCCAAACCTTCTCCAACTATAAAAGCAAAACCATTCGTCCCCCTAAATTCTTTGCAAATAGCAGAATAAACGCCACCCCGCAACTCTCCCTATCCGACCTAATCACAGGTCGCGCCCAACATAACCTAGACTTAATTATCAACCAAATTAACCAACTTCCCCAAGCCGCTCAACCCGCGATGAAGCTATGCCTAACCGCAGCATCTGGACAAATGACAAAGATGGTATTCGCCGTTACAGGCAGAGGCAAAACTAACGGAAATCCCTCAAAAAAAATAGAAGTCGGGAGTTGGGTGATTGGCTACTGGCGACCCCCATTACACTTTGAAGTCAACGTTTGGAAATGTTTCGAGCGGCGCGTTACCAAACTTTTAAAAGCTATTAAAAATGGTGATCCCTTACAAGGTAGCACTATCAGTGAAACTCTCGATCAATTCTACCAAAATGACGCAGAATGCTGCATTATTTGCGCCCCTTGTCAACAGGAACTAAAAAACCTGCCCAAGCAATCAATTAACCTAATTATAACCGATCCCCCACACAGCGATCGCATTCCCTACCTAGAACTCAGTGAACTGTGGAATAGCATCTTAGGAATTGAACCCAACTTTGACTCAGAAATCGTTATCTCCAATGCCAAAGAACGTGCCAAAACCGCCACCCTCTACAATCAAACCATGAGCGCCTTCTTAACCGACTGTTCCGCAATTCTACGAGACGACGGCTTCCTCGTCTTACTTTATAATGCCAGACAACAGAAACACTGGGCATTTATCAAACAACTCATAGATACCTCAGAAGCATCATCAAACCTAAACTACCTCGGGCAATTCCCCTGTAACTATTCAGCCCGTTCCGTAAAGTCACTTATTTTCCTGAAGGATACATAAAACAATGCCGCCGTTCAGAGAACAAAGGAAAAAACTACACAGTCATATCAGACGCAATAATTATTACTAAACCACCAGGATAACGTCGTTCGTCGTTCGTCGTTTGGGAACCTTAGCCTATCAACGTAACACCGAGCAGGTTATCATCAAATATATAGTAATATTAAGAAAAAAATCTAAACAGAGAACAGTGGAAAAGGCGGGCTTCGTCATATCCAGGTGGAAAAAGAAACGATAACAGTCAAACCCGCCCATATTCGTATCAAACAAAATATAAATCAACACTAATTCTGTATCAATTGCGTCAACATTTCCACCGCTTGAACATACTGCGGATCACTCATTGTCGCAGCCGAATCTTCTCGAATCATCACTGTTTGTTGCGCTGGCGTAAGACTAACCACCTGATCCGGCGTAACTCTTACCTGAGAAATATCTCGCCCATTCGGAGTAAAGTACTTGGCAATAGTTACCGCTAAACCTGAACCATCTGAAAGTACTCGCACTGACTGAACCGAATTGTAACCCGCTGTTGAAGTTCCCACCAAAACCCCTCGCTGGTTATCTTGCAAGGCAGCGGCTAAGATTTCGCTGGCGGCGGCTGATCCTTCATTGACGAGAACAACTAACGGTTTATCGGTCAAAGCTTGATTCCTGGCAATGTTTTCATTTGAATTACGACGACTCACGGTAGAAACAATCTTGCCTTTATCTAACCACATACGGGCAATTTCAATACAGGAGTAGATTAATCCGCCCGGGTTAGAGCGTAAATCTAAGATGTAGCCATTAACCTCCTGCGCCTCTAAATCATTGATTGCCTCTCGCATTTCCTGGGCTGCGATCCTGCTAAACTGATTTAGGCGAATATAACCAATCTCACCCGCTGGCGTATTCCGATAAGTGTAGCGTACTGGATCAATTTCAATTGGTTCCCTAGTAACTTCAAACTCCAGTTCCCTTTTAGCCCGTCGTACTGTGAGAATGACACTCGTACCCACTCGACCCTGAAGAAGGTGATTAACCTCTCTCAGACTCATTCCTTGAGTGTTCTCACGATCAATTTTTACCAATACATCCCCTGGCAAAATTCCAGCGTCGTATGCTGGAGTCGCTTCAATAGGATGAACAAGAATAAATTCTTGGGTCGTGTGATCTTGTTTCAACAGAAGTCCGACTCCAACCGAGTCACCATTGGAGTCAATCTGCATTGATTTAAATTCTTCGGGAGACATAAACCAAGTAAAAGGATCATCCAACAGTTCCAACATCTCCTGAATCGCATTATACGCTTCTGCCTGAGACTCATAGGAACGATTCAGATAGTCCTGACGTACAGCTTGCCAGTCCTGACCATTAAATGTACCATCAACATACTGTCTATCAAGAATTTGCCAAACTTCATCAACAATTTCTTTGGGACTTTCTTCAAAAAAACTCTGATAGTCCTGAGCCACAGCAGGCTCGTCCTGATCATTGAATGTACCCTCAATGACAGATTTGGTAACAGTTTGCCCAACCTCATCAATAAGTTCAGCTCTAGAGGGTGTAATGACCATCAAAGCCGTCGCGATCGCGCTTATTCCTAAAATACTCCATTGTTGGATCATTTTTTTACTCCTTCAGGTTATCTATTGGCTATTTCCCGATCAGTATTTCTCAACGGATCGAACATATGCAGTTCATTGTTCGTTCGTAGTTCGTCGTTTGGGAACCTTAGCCCATCAACGTAACACTGAGCAGATTATCCTGTAAAATAATCAAACCTACAAATCGCCCTGCTTACCCATCAACCGTTGCACACTCACCAACGCCCGATTCAACTCATACCCCCTCCCTTCCGGATGCGCCAAATACGCCAACTGTTCCTCCTCAATCATCTGCACATCCTGACGCACCAACCCATCCAACAACCCCTGCGCCGAACCAAATAAACTCTCCTTAATCCACCGCCGAAACCAAACCGGTAACTTATGCAACCGCCAAAATGCATTCAGCGAGGTAAAATGAACCAAATAGGCACGAGTCTGCCGTAAATTCACCGGACATAATAAACAATAAATCCTAAAATCCTCCCCCAAACTCGATACCCAATGGGGATACACATAACTCACATCCAACGGTTCCGGATGCAAACGCCGCAGCGCCGGAAAAAACAACTGAGAAATTGACCAAATCTGATCAATTTTATAATAACTCTGCGCCTGATAATGAGCATCCACCCGATACTCATCTTCATCGATATCCATCAAAACCGGATCAGCCCAGGCTTGCCAATCCTGATGCAAATGCCCATGATACATATCCATCAAATTCTCAATTAGAAACGAATAATGGGCATTACAGTCAATCCGAGAAACCGTAGCGATATAATTCAGATGATCCCACTCCGGGAGTCCCATCGGTTGTTGAATGTCCCCATTCCTCTCCCCTGGAAACAGCCAAATAAACCCATCCTTTTCCCGCACCGGATAAGCACGAATCGTACAACTCGGCAGTTTTTGATTCTCGGCTAAATAGGGAACAAAAACACAATTACCAGTTGACTTAAACTGCCATCCGTGATAGGCACATTCCAACAAATCCCCCTTAAGTTGACCGTGACTTAACTGCACCTGGCGATGGGGACAACGGTTTTCTAAAGCATGAATTTCACCCGTACTATCGCGAAAAAGAACAATGTTTTCATGCCAAAGCGTCACGCCAAGAGGTTTAGATTTCACCTCATCACTACGGGCGACGACATACCAATGGTTAAGATTAATTCCAAGTTGGCGAACGTCTAAATTGGTCATAATTAGTCATAATTAAATTATAGTTATAATGTAATTGTAGGGGTAGGTTTATCCATTGTAGGGGCGGGTTTAGGAATTCAACTCAGCTATCACTGAAATAACTGAACAGCAAAACCCGCCCTATCTCACTTTTGTTGCACGGGGGAGAAAGGGGGGTTATTTTCATAATATTGTGTCCCGATCAAAATCCGTTAACGCATGAGAACCAAGGGGACATAATATACCCGTGGAAGCAAACGTCGGCGCTGTCGGAATCACCGGCGGAGACGTGGAAGGCAAATTCGTTTCACAAATCCCCCCAATCCCCTTAATAATCTCACCCGACGATACCACAAAAGCCGCCCCCGCATAACTTTTTAGTCTCGGATCTTTGGCTTGGGCAATCATAATCATACCCTGAAGCGGATTCTTGGCAGGTAGCATCAAATAGCGATAATTCTCCGTCTCCTGAAACCCCGCCAGATTTAACTCAGCTAAACTTGGGGCAAACTGAGAATACTCCAGAAAATAATTCAATTGCGCCAGATTCACCGCATTTAAATACTCTTGCACCTCCCCTTGCAGCGCCAATGCTACGGCTGTCTGGGGAATGTAGGGAGGCGATTCCTGCGCCTGTACCGTTGATGAGATTCCTGCGAATAAAGTAATCAGTCCTAATTTCGCGATCGCACCTTTAATCATAGCTTGTTCCTCTCCATTGGGGATAGGGGATTGGGATTAGGAAAGTTCGGGCGGGTTTTGTTCAAAATTGAATCTCATTACCCGCCCCTACAATTATCTGTACTGTTGGCGAGATTCCTGTTTAAGGCTGGTGGTGTATCAAGGGTTTCTGACGAATGACGAATGACAAATGACAAATGACGAATGACAAATGACGAATGACGAATGACAAATGACGAATGACGAATGACGAATGACGAATAACAAATCATATCGAAAAAATCCCTTCTGGATTCACCGATAATAGCGATCGCTGTTGCAATCCTTCCCGGTGTATAATCCCATTAGCCGCCAGGAATCCACTACTTACCGCCCGTTCCATTAACCCACAGGGAAAAGGCATTTTTACCCAGTCTCCAGCAAAAAATAGATTCGCCACACCCGAATCGGTTTCGGGGCGTTCCTGATAACTCCCTGGGGGATAACCGGAGAAGTTTTTCTGATTCACTAACTCCTGATGTAACATCGTCGCCGTTTGTAATTCGGGGACAATTTCATAGAGTTCCTGTGCAAACGTGGTTAATAAAACCTGCTGATTGGGAAATTCGTCTTCTTTATAACAGTAAGCGTGTAACTCTACCACACTTCCCCCCGTCTTTTCATGCCACTGAATATAATCATCTTGGATGCGATGATACAAAGTAATACTATCGGTGAGACGATAACCCGACAGGGAGGTAAAATTACTATGGTTCCAAGCAAAATCTCGATCAAACCAAAATCGGGCAACGGCAAAAGGATCAGCTACGGCTAATTGTTCCACCTGCATAAATACCTGGGGATTCACCTCCCCTTCTGCCAACTTAAACAAATGTTGTACACCCGGAACATCAGTGGCAAAGACATAATAATCTGCTTGAATCGTTTCCGTAGCTACCGGGGGCGACTCTGAACTAGAAATTCCCATCAGTTGCACCTCATCCTCCTGGCGTTGCATCAGGTTAAATCGAGGTAAATCCCGTTTCGCCGGACCCGCAATCACTTTACCTTCAGAATTATAAACCGCCCCATGACAGGGACAAAGAAACTGACCATCCCCTTGGCGTTGTACGGTACAGCCTTGATGAGTACAAGTTAGAGAAATCGCTTGATTCTCCTCTGGAAACAGGGCAAACATGGCATCCCCAGCCCCGTAATAGTCCACAGTATTATCGGATTCATCAGTTTCCATGGTGTGATTCCGCTTCACCCAAAACGGCACCGAGGGTTGAGTATTTCCCTGTTGATAACTAATCGAATGAATCTGCCCATCTTGCCACTGAATCTGACTCACCGTGGCTTCCGTAACAATTTTTCCCTGTTGATTTTGAATCGCCTGGGCAATCGGTTCCACCAAACTCCTACCCATATCCTGGCGCGTCCCATTAAACGCCAATCCTTCGGGATTCCCAAAAAAATAAAAGTGGAAAAACTGCATTAATTCGCCCACACTCAACAGATCCGGCGCATTCAGACTGGATTTAGCAAAGGGTAAAAAATACAGATCATAAAGTCCTTGGGGAAACTCACCTTTTACCCAATCGGCAACCGATAACTGATCCAAACGCTGGAAACTATCGGGAATTTGGAAACCGCCAATTTCCCGAAACACCTGCCAATGTTTCAGTCTAGTCAGATTAATCCCCCAACGCCAGCGATTTGAAGACGCGATCGCTAAATCTACCACATTCCAGGGAAAAGCAGAACGACTGGGGCGAAAGACTTCCGGCTGATACTGATTATCCCGAAAAACCACCGAGTAAAATTCCAGGGAACGGAAGTGATCCTGAATCTCCAACTCAGCCACCAACCGATTCAAATTATAATACTGAGGGAAAAAGCCATGGAACCCATGTTCCATCCGCAGCGAGTGATCGCCCACCTGAATTTGCCAACTGGCAATCTTACCACCCAATTGAGGCGATCGTTCTAATAAGGTGACATCAAAACCCCGTTGACTCAACTCATAAGCACAACTAAGCCCCGCCAATCCCGCACCCACAACCACCACAGATTTAGGCTGAGTCAGGGTTCGGGGTAAATCCAGGGTATCTGGTTGAATCACCGTGGGTTGCGGTTTCGCCCAGCGAGAATATCCGATCACACTACCGACTCCAGCCACGCCGATAAGTTTCAAGGCGGTGCGTCGGGAAAGGAAAAGAGAAGTTAATTTTGATTTGTCATTCGTCATTGTTTAGGGAACAGGGAACAGGGAACAGGGGGCGGGCGCGAGTTGCATCTGGGTGAGGCAAGAAACAATAATAGTGAAACCCGCCCCTACAGAAAATTCAAATGAATTATTGGCATGAAACAGTCGCTGTAGCCCAGCGCATTTTAATCGAACTGGGGCGCAGACGCCGCAGTTTGGTGTTTTGGGGAATTTTCCCCATTTCAGTATTATTACTCAACGGTTATATTTTGGCAGAACGCGCCCAATTGTCGATGGCGCAAGCCTTTGAAAATGCCGCCCCTTCGACGTTGGCAGGTGCTGCCCTGTTTTTTAGCTGTCTGGGGGGTACGGTAGCCACAGTGGTGGGAGAACGGGAACAGCAAACCCTTAAACGTCTGTTCATCTCTCCGTTAAGTGGCATATCCTATTTTCTAGGTATCTTTTGCGCCCATAGCGCCATTGCTGGGGTTCAAGGGGTTTTGGTTTATGCGATCGCAGCATGTTGGGGTGCTAAATTTCAAGGGTCTCTAGTTTTAGGCATCTTGATTATTCTACTGAGTATTATGGCGTATGTGGGAGTGGGATTCATCCTCGGTACCCAGTTTGCCCGTCGCACGGAGGATGTAAACGCCTTGGTTGCGGCGTTTGGTGTACCTTTGTTAATTTTAGGGGGCGCATTTTTACCCACCTCCTTGTTCCCGGAAACCTTGCTAGACATCGCCCAATTTAACCCGATTTACCACATCAACGAAGCGCTGCTGGCTGTGTGGGCAAATGGCGCAGGATTGGCGGATATTCGGGAGCATTTTTGGTTTTTGGCGGTATTTGCCTTAATTATGGTAGTAGCCGGATGGTTATCTTATCAGCGGATGCTGAGAGTTGAGCGAAGGTTATGATATCAGATAAATCTTCGTAGGGGCGCACAGACGTGCGCCCGTGTAAACTTAAGCCACAACCCCCTCACCCCCAGCCCCTCTCCCACCAGGGTAGAGGGGAGTAGGTTTGTAGTAAGGGCTTTAGCCTTTGACAATTTTGGCAACCTCCCATTTGGGATTTTTTAACTTTCAATTAGTCCGTGTCAGAAACTCATAAAATTGTCCTATTTTATGTATTAGTCATTGTGCTGCATATCGAAAACCTCTGTAAATCTTACGGCAATCGCCCGGTTCTACAAAATCTCACCCTACATATTCCCCCCGGAGAAATTTACGGATTACTTGGACCCAATGGTGCAGGAAAAACAACCACAATTAATACTATCTGTAACTTACTCAACGCCGACAGTGGCACAATCTCAATTAATCACCAACCCGTCTCCGACGCCACCAAAACCCTAATCGGAATTGCCCCCCAGGAAAACTTACTCTATAAAACATTAACCTGTGCCGAAAACCTACATTTTTTTGCCCGCATCTATGGCTTAAGCAAGCGACAACGAAAGCAACAAGTCCACGCCTGTTTAGACGCCGTTAACCTATGCGATCGCGGTACCTGTCCAGTCGAAACCTTAAGTGGGGGAATGCAGCGACGCTTAAATATAGCCGTCGCCCTGGTTCATCAGCCAAAACTGGTAATTTTAGACGAACCCACAACGGGTTTAGATATCGAAGCCCGATATGAAGTTTGGGACTTGATTCGTCGTCTCCAACGTCAAGGATTAACAATTTTGTTAACTACTCATTTACTAGACGAAGCCGAACGCCTGTGTCAGCGGATTGGCATTCTCAAAGGGGGACAAATTGTCGCCGAAGGGAGTTTAGATACCCTGCGCCAAAGGATTCCCGCCCAAGAGATTGTGATCATCCAGACACAAGAAGAAGAACGTGCGATCGCGCGGGCGACAAAGCTAGGTTTCACCCATCGGCGCTACGGGAATGATTTAGCTTTTTGGTTACCCGAAGCTTTGGATTTAAAAGAAATAATTGAGCAATTTGAGGGCATTTCCCTAGATTCAATTACGCGCCAACCTGTACGCTTAGAGCATATTTATATCGAAGTTACTCGATAAAGGATTGTGGAAGGCAAAGGGCAGAATGAAAGGAGTTTCGCTATACATAGGGCACGGCAATGCCGTGCCCCTACCCAATCAATTATCCCTTCGGTTGTGGTAGGGGCACGATACCATCGTGCCCTAATCTAGCTTCATGGAGAATTGGCATTAGACGAACATGATATAAATTCTGAATACCCTATTTCTTAACAAATGACGAATGACAAATGACGAATGACAAATGACAAATGACAAATAACAAATGACAAATGACAAATAACTAATCCAACTCCCGCCGCCCTTCCAACGCCCGTGCTAATGTCACCTCATCTGCATATTCCAAATCCCCACCCATGGGTAAGCCAAAAGCAATCCGAGTCACCTTCGTAAACGGTTTCAACAGTTGACCAATATACAGCGTTGTCGTCTCCCCTTCCACACTCGAACCAATCGCTAAAATCACCTCTTGAATCTTCTGCTGGCTAACGCGGCGCACCAGTTGTTCAATATGCAATTGTTCGGGTCCAATTCCATCCATGGGAGAAATCACACCACCGAGAACATGATAATTTCCCCGATACTCCCGTGTTTTCTCCAACGCAATCACATCACGGGAATCCGCCACCACACAAAGCGTCGTTTTATCCCGATTCGGGTTACGACAGATATCACAAACCGATTCCGCCGACAGGTGAAAGCAAACCTGACACAAGCCAACCTGCTTTTTCGCCTCAATTAAAGCCTGCGCCAGGGCTTTGACTTCATCCTCTGAGCGCTTAATAATATGTAATGCCAATCGTTGAGCAGTCTTGGGACCGACTCCAGGTAAGCGTTGTAGTTGCTCGATCAGTCGAGCGAGGGGACGTGTGTAAGCCGTGGTTGTTCTCCCAGTCTATGCATTTACCTTACCTATAGTACGCCAAGGCTAAGGTGACTTGATCAAGTCTGACGTTTCACGGCATCTGGCTGAATGAAAGTGAGGAAGGTGGGGAACAGTAATGGTTTGAAATTTTACACGGATGACGATTTAATGGCTTGGCGAAACGCTTTTGCTGCTTCCAACCGAGACGTTTGAGCCATCAACACACAACGGGTGAGCAGATCAATACTTAGCGTTGCCAGTTCGGCAATTTCACTGCGGGTAATTTTTTCGTACTGATTATTCCGTAGGCGATAGAGGCTAAATAAACCGTCTTGCCAAAACCAGACTTCTGGCACTCCTAATGCCTGATATCGCTTCAGTTTGTTTGTATCACCACTGGTGACTACAACTTCAATAACGAGATCAGGAATGGGTATAGATTTTGCGGTGAAATTGGGCGCATGCCATGCGCCCCTACAATTCTAATCAACCAATTAAGGTGTGCCACGCCAGTACGCTCTTCAGTTGAGAAAAGAGCGAAGAATTGGGAGAGTCGGGTTGGGAAATTTGCGGTTAAATAAATACAGTCCCCAGCGAATCAGCAAATTTGACTCAATTCGCGGCAAAGTAAGTTAACCTCTGTAACAAGAGCGATCGCGCATGATGGAACCGTCTCTCACTCAATTCGGTACTCAGATGTCCAACCTGACGGGCGTCCGGGCTATTATGAAGGATATTATTGAAACGTTACGATTAGGTCAGGGACAGGAGTTTATTAACCTCAGTGCCGGAAATCCGGTAATATTGCCAGAGGTGGAACAACTGTGGCGAGACTGTACCGCCCAACTCTTGGCAAGTCCCGAATACGGAGAAGTGGTTTGCCGTTATGGGTCATCTCAAGGATACCAGCCCTTGATTGACGCGATCGCACGGGATTTTAATCAGCGTTATGGCTTGAGACTGACTGAACGGAATATCTTAATTACTCCCGGTTCTCAATCCATTTACTTCTACGGCGCAAATGCCTTTGGCGGCTATACCCAAGCCGGGGAATTAAAACAAATTGTTCTCCCCCTGAGTCCCGATTATACCGGGTACGGTGGCGTCAGCTTAACCCCAGAAGCACTAATCGCCTACAAACCCAGCCTAGAGATTGACGAAGCAGCACATCGCTATAAATATCGTCCCGACTTCAGCCAATTGAAAATTACCCAAGATACAGGATGTGTCATATTTTCTCGTCCCTGTAATCCCACAGGTAACGTTCTCAGTGATAACGAGGTGCGAAAAATTGCAGAACTCGCCGCACCTAATAATGTACCAGTATTCATTGACTCCGCTTATGCACCCCCATTTCCGGCATTAAATTTCACCGAAATGACACCAATTTTTGGTGATAATATTATCCATTGCCTGAGTTTATCCAAAGCCGGATTACCCGGAGAACGGATTGGCGTCGCTATTGGTGATCCGAACCTGATTGGTATCTTGGAATCTTTCCAGACGAATCTGTGCATCCATTCCTCCCGCTACGGACAAGCCATTGCAGCACGGGCGATTGATTCTGGCGCATTAGCTGAGATTTCTGTTAATGTGATTCGTCCTTATTATCAACACAAGTTTGCCGTCTTAGAAACAGCGCTGAACCAATTTATGCCCAAGGAGTTACCTTGGTTTTTACATCGAGGTGAAGGCGCGATTTTTGCCTGGTTGTGGTTAAAAGATTTACCGATAACCGATTGGGACTTTTATCAACACTTAAAGCAGGTGGGGGTAATCGTCGTTCCCGGAAATACCTTTTTTCCTGGATTACGGGAAGAGTGGGAACACAAGCATCAGTGCATTCGGATTAGTCTCACCGCCAGCGATCGCGAATTAGAAACCGCCATACAACGGTTAGTTCAGGTGACACAACAGGTGTATCAGCAAGCCGTAGTGGAGGTTTGATTGTGAGGAAAGTAGGGGCGGGTTTAGGGTATGTCGCGGCAGTTATTGATAATAACCTATGTGCCGATACCCAAGATCCCCCACTTCTTAGAGAAGTCGGGGATCTGACTGGAAACCGCTATAATACTAAGCAACCGTTAATACTATGAAACTAGGTAAACGTCGCATCGGTTTAGAACAAGAATTTTTCCTCGTAGACGAAAGGGGAAAATTTTCCAATCATGCCGATGAATTCTTACAAAATTGTCGCCAAGAAGCCGAAGCTATTGGCTTAAATCCCGATTACTTTATGCCGGAATGGGTGAAGGGAATGATCGAAATTAATACCCCTCCCGCTTATACGCCCACAGAATTAGCCAAAGCCTATCTTAAAAATTTACAACTGGCATTACAGGTGGGGGAAAAGATGCATTTGCGGCTTTATCCCCTATCCAGCTATCCCTTACATTTAATTCCCGTCATTCGAGATAAATTGAACTATCATGTCCAGGTTCGCACTGTTGGCTATGACCGATTTTTGAATGCGGGTAAATGTACGGGTACTCATATCCATTTAGAAGTACCGCCAGGAGTAATTGATTCCCGCGTCGGCGTTTCTTACAACAGCAGCGCCGCTGAACACGAAGAACTCATTAATATTTATAATTTAGCAACAGCATTAGATGCCGCCCTCATCGCCTTGGGACGCGCCTGTCCCTTTTATGAAGGAGAAGCCACGGGACTTGCTTATCACATTGTCCGCTATCGGGGAAGTGACAGATTTGGCTGGGAAGGCGTTTATACTCACTTACAATCTGTCGGCGGTTTAATGCCCTATGCCGATTCTGTGGAACAGTTAGTGGAGTTGCAATTTGAACGCTATTATGCATGGCTAGCCGCGATGGATAATGCTGGAGTTGAGCGAAAGTTGTTTACTGAGGGCGGCGGAAATTTACTGAAATCAGGTTGGAATCCGGTGCGACTGAATGCATTAGGAACAGTGGAATTGCGGGGAATTGATAGTAATTATCCAGACGTGATTTTCACAATTCTGAGATTAGTTTACAATGCAGCTAGGCGAGTCAGGCAGGAAGGAATAACAGTTAGACCTGCTCAAGGCGTTCATACCTTTGAGTTACGGGGTAATTGGCTAGTTGTGCCAGAGTTTGACTATCTCAATGGTGAATTATTATTTGCGGCTGTGACGGAAGGGGTGAAGAGTTCTAAGGTTACGGCTTATCTGGATTCTATTTTAGAGTTTGCCATTCAAGATGGTAGTGAGGAAATTAATTACCTGGAAAAGTTGAAATCAGATTGGGGTGAATATCAAACAACAGAGGCGGAAATTTTACAAGAGTTTGTTCCCGCAGGCGCTCATCTGAAGAAGGAAGAAGGGTTGCGGTTAGTCCGTGAAGCGTGCGATGAGTTAGAAGCCCAGGTTTCATCGTTTTCGCAAAAGTATTCTTTTTAGGTTACATCTGTTTCAGTTTTAGAGAGGAGGCGATTGAAATCGCGGCTACACAAACATAGGCGAAGCCTTCCCGAAGGGTAGTCCGCCTGCGCGGACTAGGTTATAACGAGGGTCACGTTCCCCGGATTTGGTATTAGTCCATTTTAATGGACTTGAGCTCTAAGCCAAGAACTTGAGTTCTTGGCTTGTTTTAGCTTCAATTGAACCGTCAAATCTATTCCGCCACCCTCTTGGATATCGGCTGTACAATTCTCCCTAAAAGAAATAACGGATCAGTTTCGCGGCGTAAATTACTGATCTCAAACTGGGTGTGACACTCCTGATCCCCAAACGTAATGATGAGAGTAGTAGATGTAGCCAAGTGTCTTGAGAATTGTCATGAAAAGTACCACATTAGAACGTTCAAAGGGACGCTTAAGTTCAGCATCAAACCCGATAAAGCGGTTAACCCAAGGAGACTTCACGCAGCGGTTTGGTCGTTTCCTCATCTGTCGGAGAATATATAGTCTTCTCCAAGCTAGGCGACAGCGCCTAAATCCCGATTTCTATAAAAAACGCCTGAAGATTGCTTCCGATTCAATGTTTGACAGTGTTTCCCTAGATAAATGTGTCCAACAACTCCGTCATGAAGGAGTAGGATTTGGTCTTTATTTATCGCCGTCAATGGTAAAATAAATCTATCAATATGCCATTCAAACACCTTGTATTGAACCTGAGTCTGACGACGAGTTTTTCATCGAAGAGGTAATTAGAAAGGGTCGAATGCGAGGTGAGCATCCAGTGTTGCGTGCCTTGGTGCGTGATGCAATGGATTGCGAAGCCATTCAAAAAATTACCCAAGATCCGCTGCTGTTGCAAATCGTTAAGAACTATCTGGGGTATTGGCCCAATCAAATTACCCAGCATCTGACTTGGAGTTTAGTTTCAGATCTGTCCGAGCCGGAAATTAGACAGAGTTATCCACCCACAAATTTTCACTATGATATCGCTGGGTACAACTTCATGACAGCCTATTTTTATATCACCGATGTGAAGGCTGATTCTGGCGCTCACGTTATGATCAAAGGCTCTCATAAGAAAAAGCCACTTTACATGACTTTTTCTGCGGGTCGCCAGTCGGACAAGACGGTGCTTAATTATTACGGGCAAGACAATCAACTGATCATTGAAGGAGAAAGTGGATTTGGTTTTGTTCAAGATCCTTCCTGCATTCACCGAGTCATTTCTCCAGTTAAAGCAGATAGACTACTGCTGCAAATCCGGTATTCTTAGACCGTAGTGGACTGACACAGTTAAAATGCTGGAATAGGTTGGGTTCGTAGTAGGGGCTTTAGCCCTCTCCAGCTAGGCGGAGAGAGAACTAAAGTTCTCACTACAAACAACGTCCTATTTTAGTTGGGTCACGGCAGTAGTGGACTGACACAGTTAAAATTGTGGTATAGTTGGGTTCGTAGTAGGGGCTTTAGCCCCTAATTGCATGGGTTTTCAAAAACAATGTATTTGGATTACAGAATCTCATTCCTCTAAAGCGTCTGGATCAGTCAAAGCAGCTTGCCACCAACTTAGTAAAGGATGGTTTTTACGTGGTAAATACCGTCCCTTGACCCGAATTGCCCTGAGTGCATCACGTAGTACTGAAGCATCAAGAGATACTTTCTCTGACCAATGCTTGATTATCTCTGGAGTTGATATAATTTGAAGCTGGGAGATCTCCCGTTGAATAAACGAGATTGCCTTCTTATCGTCAGTTGCTATTGCCCATCCTCGGTGAACCGCGATCGCACAGCAGGCAGATTCTCCATCATCGCCTAGTTCAAAAACATAGTTGACAAATGATGTCTCCTCTGCTTCTGATTTAAAGTCCACCACAATAACTAAACCCTGGGCAATAGCAGCCTCGAACTGAGTCGCTCCCTCGTTCTCTTCATTCTCAAGGCGTTGCAGTGTCCTCAATTCACGCTCTAGCACAACTTGGGGAACTGCAACTTGAGCCGGAATAGCCTGCAAAATTTCCAAAAGATGACCTGATGCACTAAAGTTTAAGATGCAGCAGGCGTCAAGAAGAATGTGGGAGTGATCAATTTGCATACGTTAAGCTAACCTTCCATCATTCCTGCCCTTGGCGTAAATCCAAATCAGTCGCTTCCTCCACCATTCCACTGGAATACTCTCGCAACACTTCGGCAATGCGACGGGCTTCAAGGCGATCAACATGAAGAAAATCAGCGAAACGCCCTTCAGTAATCAACCCCTGATCAAATGCTTCAATGGCAAGATGTTGGTAATGGACTGGCATCCTATCAGTACGTTGGGGGATTTCTTTTAGCCCTGAGCGAAGCCGAAGGGCTAAGCCAAGTTCCTCCTGTACTTTTCTGACTTTCAATCCGCGATCGCTCAATCGATCCCATGTTCCAGATGGCAGCAGTTCCATCTCCTCTAACCGATAAATCAGCGCTTGCACAGATACGCCGTAGTAATGAGCCAACGTAAATAAATTGGTGGGAGTAAACTTACCATTGGCGCGGTACATATCGTTAAATCGTTTAAGTAAACCACTCGTTGGCATCAGGAAATACTTGGGGAAGGCTTCGGCAAGTCGTTCACTTTCTGGCATTCTCTTGTACTGTCCCTCAAAATCAAGTACAGGCTTGCGTCGATGAGCAAGAAAATGAAGATATCCATGAGCTAATGACCAACGTCGCCGTTCTTCGGGGTGATGAGCATTAATTGCCATGCAGCCACCCCGTTGCTCGTCGTAACTATAGATTTCTGAGTATTTTGGTGGCATTTTTAAGTAAAAGATACGGAGTCCTACACTCTGCTCTAAGATGTCTCGAAGCAGAGGAATGGGACCATCTCCAAGACCGAGGCGTTGACGTTCTTCAACGGCAATACTCTCCGCCGCCCGCTCTATAGGCATACCACTCAGATGGTACTCACGAGGATAGTTTCGCGGGAGTGGTGCATCCATAATTTCTTCAAGTTCCAGATAATTCTGGCACAACTCCTCTAGGAGTTGAATGACAGGTTCAATCTGTGACTCTTCCACTTCATTCCGTCGGTAGGCAGCTCGGAATTGAACCTCCAACGGTTGGATCACGGGACGGGGGCGCACAAAGTCGCTGACGGCTCGTCCGTAAGCACGGGCAAGTTTGATCAATTCATTGGGCTTAAGACGGCGCTCTCCTTTCTCAATCGCAACCATCGTTGTACGCGCTGCATCGATGACTTTAGCCGCATCCGCTTGGGTCATGCCACATTGATTACGTGCTTGTTGAAGGAGTTCCCCCAATCTCTGGGTATCAATTTTGTCAAGGATGTTGTTCGTCATGGCAAGAGTCCCTCAACGGTGTGGAGTGACAGATTTGATGAAGTTAGAACATTAATATAACAATGTCAATCATTAAGTTGCATTTTGGGTTTATAATGTCAGGTTTTGGCGGTGGCAATTAACGGCGGATCAACCTAGGAGCGCGATCGCTCTTTCAAGGCATTCACAATATAATGATTTGCAGCAAGTTTTACTTGAGTCGGAGAAAGTAGCAGAGATATGAGTGAGCAATAATGCCAGAAGACGAGTCTATCTCCGATCCATTTTGGGAAAATCTTCTCGAAGGATATACTGAAGCCGAAGCCGCAGAAATTCAACAGTATTTGAATGAGTGGGATGCTTCTACCTATATCAGTGTAGCTCAGAGTATCTTAGACCACGCTGATCGAAAAGGTCTTGAACCGTTAAAATTTCTCCGAAAAGCCCATAATTTTAATCAGAAAGGAGCCATTAGGATTCCGAAAACAGGATATCGTTGGGATGCTTCAGCCGTATATCGCAAAGGAAATGAATATCTGATTGTTAGACCTGACCAATTTGGTACTGAAAAAATTGTCACCTATGGAGTTAACGATGAGTGAAGCTGTTTTAAATGAGAAAGAAGCAACGAAAACTCATATTGTACATTTGTTAGATGAGATAAAATTAGCCTATCAGAATACTCAAAGAGAGCGAAAAGAAATTGTGGATAATTTTCGTCCATCTAATGAAGAGTTTTCTCTGTTAGAGGAAATTGAACTGTTAACGGTCACTCTCCGGGGCTATGCCAATCAAATTCAGGCGCAAGGGTGGATTATAAATGAAACCCAGGTAATTGAGCAATTGCGAGAAATGCGAGTTTTGAGAATACCTGTTATCGTCCAGTTTTACTTTGACAGTAATGGAAAGTATGAGCAAATGAAGGGTTATATTAGAATGTTGGATTACTTGCGTTTACTGATTCTGGAATATTTGCAGTATGAGCAGGTCAATTAAAATTTCGGCAAAGTTTATCAACGTTGACTCCTATTCTATGCACCTATGTTCAGGACGGGTTTATTCAATTGAGGTCTTTTAAATTGCT
The DNA here is from genome assembly GCF_040222985.1 of Coleofasciculus sp. F4-SAH-05. NCBI lineage: Bacteria > Bacillati > Cyanobacteriota > Cyanophyceae > Coleofasciculales > Coleofasciculaceae > Coleofasciculus > Coleofasciculus sp. F4-SAH-05. The sequence continues at coordinate 67,492 of NZ_JAVKBY010000127.1, read as the reverse complement.
CCCCTCTCCTTGCAGGAGAGGGGTTGGGGGAGAGGTCATCTTTAGCTGTTTGTAGTAAACGATGCGAACACTTGAGGCGAAGACAGCGCAACTACGAGCCTACAAACCTAATTTCTGCTGTAAGGATTCTCGCATGAGCTTAACGGGTGGTGTTTGTTTTAACCAAATCTGTAACGCGGCTGCACCTTGTTGGACTAACATTTCTAAGCCGTCAATGGGAATCACGCCTTGTTGTTTGGCTTGTTGGAGAAATTTGGTGGGATTGGGGGTGTAGATTAAATCATAGGCGATCGCACCTTTGGGTAATCTCTGTATTATTTCTTCATCGATAGGAGATTCATTGACATGAGGATGCATCCCCACAGGCGTTGTATTCACCAGTAAATCGGCTTGTTGTAGTAATTGTGGCATTTCCTCCCAGGGATAAGCCTGGAGAATTGGAGATAAGGGAGTATTTGCCCAACTTTGCTGAAACTGACTTAACTTATAGGGATTACGACCCACAACCCAAATCTCAGGACAACCCAACTGCATACACCCGACGACAACAGCGCGTGCTGCACCACCATAGCCTAATACTACCGCCTTGGTGTGATGCCAATCTCGCTGATATTGGTTCAGGGGGGCGATAAACCCTAAGACATCGGTATTTGTTCCACTCCAGCCTTTATCAGTACGCCAAACGGTGTTCACCGCACCCACCAGTTGGGCGATATCGGATACCTCGGCTAAGAGAGGGATAATGGCTTGCTTATGGGGAATCGTGATATTAAAGCCTTGCAACCCTATCGCCGCAAACCCCGCCACGGCGACATCTAAATCCTCTGGTTTAACGGGGAGAGGGAGATAGACATAATCCACACCCAACTGTGCGATCGCGCGATTGTGCATAATTGGTGATAGAGAATGCTCCACCGGATGACCAATTACGCCTAAGAGTTTGGTTGTCCCTGTAATCTGTTGCATTGTGCTATTTTAGCAAGGCATGGGATGAGCTGAATCCCTAATGAATCGCTCAATTCAATAATTTTCTGATATGCTGCGAAAATTTATTATCCTTTTCATGTCTTTGGCATTGTGTCTAACCACCCTAGCCTGTGGTTCGCCTTCCGTCGCCCAAAGCCCAAATCAGACGGTCAATGTTACCTCAAATGCCCAGCAGTTCAGTGATGGGAAATACCCCGTTCAACAAGCCACCTACGATGATGTTAGTGGTGAATATAGCCTGATATTGCTGAATACACCACCCGGTACACCCCCTGTCTTGCGTAGTCCAGATTTGCGATTAGCCCGTCTAACCGATGAGGAACTAGCAGCGGGTGAAAAGACTTATTTGCAAATCGAAAATAGTCAAGCCGATATGCACTTAAGTGAAGACTTTCGGATTGAATATGTCCATAATGTTACCGAAACTCAAACCAATCCGCAAACCGGTCAATCGGAAACCGTAATCGTGCGGCGGGAATCCAATTTTTGGACACCATTTGCAGGCGCTATGGCGGGTCAAGCTTTAGGGAGTTTATTATTTCGACCCAGCTACTATGTACCGCCGATTTATCACGGTGGAATTATGACCGGATATGGTGGATATGGAAGCACCTACTCTCAAGCGGTAGACCAATATCAAGCCCGTCATAATCAACCGCCACCTGCGGTAAAAAATCGTCAAACATTCCGCAGTACCGGTCAATTAAGACGCTCATCGAATACATCACCAACGGCTCGTAAAAATCGCCAAAAAGCTAATCGGGCGACAGGTTCAGGTTTCGGTTCGAGTAATTTGCGCCGTTCTAATAAATCCAGTTCGACACGGATGAATCGTTCCGGTAGTTTTGGTAGCAGTTTTGGCAGCAGTCGGCGTTCGATGGGAAGAAGACGGCGTTAAATTGTCATTCGTCATTCGTCATTCGTCATTCGTCATTCGTCTTATGTCATTCGTCATTCGTCTTATGTCATTCGTCATTCGTCTTATGTCATTCGTCATTCGTCTTATGTCTTATGTCTTATGTCTTATGTAGGGGCGGGTTTAGGAAATCAATTCAGCTAGTCACCGATAACGGAACAACAAAACCCGCCCTCCCCACCGATAACGGAACAACAAAACCCGCCCTCCCCACCAACAAGGGAACAACAAAACCCGCCCTCCCCACCAACAAGGGAACAACAAAACCCGCCCTCCCCACCGATAAATGAACAACAAAACCCGCCCTCCCCACCGATAAATGAACAACAAAACCCGCCCTCCCCACCAATAACGGAACAACAAAACCTGTCCTTATAACTATTCAGCTATGCCCTATAGTGAATTTACTACTATTAGTAAAGTCAAAGAAGCGTTTAATTTAACCACAGCCGAAGGGATTCACTTTTTACCAGATATTGAACCCATTCAACCGTCCCCAACCCTGACATCCTTTTTAGAAGAAAGTTTACCCTTAGCGGCATCGGCTAGTGAAAAAGCGCGTTCGGAAGGCATTATTTACCCAGTTTTGCTGGAAGTTCGGCGCATCCTGCAACGGCGGGTCAGCTTATTTTCCGGGGAGGATTTCACCGTTGATGAATCACTTGGACTCAATGGACGGTGTGATTTTCTCTTGAGTCGTTCCGAGGAACTTCTAGAAATTGAAGCACCAGTCTTGATTATTATCGAGGCAAAAAAAGCAGATTTGAGAACAGGATTTGGGCAATGTATTGCTGAAATGGTGGCAGCACAGCGATTTAATCAGGCAAAACAAACACCTATTTCCACGATTTATGGGGCAGTTAGTAGTGGCACTCAATGGCGATTCCTTAAGCTAGAAGAACAAACCGTAACCATTGATTTGATTGATTATCCTCTGCCACCTGTGGAGCCAATTTTAGGGTTTTTGGTGTGGATGATGCAGTAAGCTGGGGGAGTTCAGTTATTGGTGAGGTAGGGCGGGTTTTGTTGTTCAGTTATTAATGACAAGCAAGTTTAGTGTCTAAACCCGCCCCTACATAAGACATAATACGATATCCACCGTTAACATTAATTGCCCCCGTTTAAAAATGCTTGATAATCGCCTCCCAACGCTTCGACAATAGTACGGGTATTAGTAATCAGCATTTTCACATAAGTATCCGCTTCAGTTCCAGGTGCGCCTAGGGAATCGGAATAGAGTTCGGATGGGGCTAATTTAACCCCCGCTTCTTCCGCAACGGTTTTAATTAAAGCCGGGTTAATCGTGGTTTCGGCAAAAATAGCGGGAACTCCGGCTTCTTCCACGGCATCGGATAGGGTTTTCACAGTTTGGGCGCTGGGTTGTTCTTCGGTGCTAATTCCTATCAGCGTGCCAATCACTTCTAATCCATAAGCTTGAGCATAATATTGAAAGGCGTCATGGGTGGTGACAAGTTTACGCTGATTCTCAGGGATGGTTTGAATTTGCTGGGTAATCCAGGTATCAACTTTTTCTAATTCAGCCGTGAGTTGGGCTGCGTTGGCGGTAAATTCGTCTTCGTCTTCCGGTGACAGTTCAATTAAGCGATCGCGTATGGCATTGACCATTTTAATCCCACGCTCTGCATCTCCCCAAACATGAGGATCAGGTTCCGTTTCTCCCTGATATTCAAAGTCTAAAGGGGTGACAACTTCGCCAACGGCAAAGGTTTTGGCTTTTATCCCGGCTGATTGCATGAGTTTAATCAGTGCGGGTTCTAAGTTATACCCGTTGTAGAGAATCAAATCGGCTTGTTCTAAGGCAATGGTATCGGCGGGTACGGGTTCGTAAACGTGCGGATCAGCACCAGGTTCCAGGATTCCGGTTAATTCGATCTCATCTCCCCCAACTTGTTCTGTCCAGTCGGCAATAATGGTACTTGTAGCCACAACGTTAGGTTTGTCCTCTGCATCGGTTCCTGAGAGATTCGGATTAGTCGCCTCGCAGCCACTCAGCCAAAGTCCCAGCATCACCCCAGCCAGAATCTTCCATCGGGAAATTTTCGAGAAATTAATTCTACCCTTTCCCCCAACAAGGGCGGGTTTAGTGTAGAGACGCGCCATGGCGCGTCTGTACAAGGGGGTAACCTTATCAGTCAAACCCGCCCCTACACCTGTATACCCCTGCAACTGAGTTCTACCCTGCGAGTGAGTCATTCCGGTCATCAAGTTTATATAGTTGTTTTCATATTGTTTTCATTTTTGAGGATACAATATTTTCATACTTGTTTCATTTTCTGGAGTCTCCCCGGTTTAATCATGTCAACAGTTATCTTTACGCGAAACGATCGCACTCCCAAAAACCCCACCATTACCCACCAGGAACCCATACGGATTGGACATCTCAGCGTGCAGTATCGCTTTGTGGAGGCGCTAAAAGATATCACCTGTCAGATTCAACCGGGGCGACTGACGGGAATTATTGGTCCCAATGGCGCGGGAAAAAGTACGCTGATCAAAGCGATGCTAGGGTTAGTGCAGACAAGCTGTGGTACGGCGATGTATCAGGGGAAACCGATGATGGATCAGTTAAACAGGATAGCTTATGTACCTCAGCGATCGCAGATTGATTGGACATACCCAGCAACCGTATGGGATGTGGTATTGATGGGGCGGATACGCAAGACAGGATGGTTTCGGCGTTTCTCCACCGCATCCCGACGCATCGCCGCCCAATCGTTAGCGCGGGTAGGGATGAGTGAATTTCGCGATCGCCCCATCGGGCAATTATCCGGGGGACAACAGCAGCGCGTTTTTCTCGCCAAAGCATTAGCTGAAGAAGCAGATATTTTCTGTTTTGATGAACCCATGGCGGGAATTGATAAAAAAACCGAAGCCGTTATTTTTGAGATTCTTCACGAATTAGCCGATTCCGGGAAAACCGTGTTAGTGGTTCACCATGATTTAGGGGAAGCCATTACCAATTTTGATGATTTAATTTTATTGAATCGGGAATTAATCGCCTCAGGTTCCCGCCAACAGGTAATGCAGGCAAATAATGTACAACGGGCGTATGGGGGTCAAGTCGTATTTTTCTCAGACGCCGCTTAATGTTTGAATTGTGTAGGGGCGGGTTTAGGGATTAAAATTGATTGTTTTTGTTAACGTTTCTACAAAACCCGCCCTGGCTAACGTTTGAGATATTTAATATAAGACAAATGACAAATGACAAATGACAAATGACCAATGACCAATGACAAATGACAAATGACAAATGACATAAGACGAATTATGCTTAACCTTTTAATTGAACCCTTGCAATACAGTTTTATTCAGCGATCGCTCATGACAGCCGTCTTAGTGGGAATCGTCTGCGCCTCGGTGGGGAGTTACCTGATGGTACAACGCCTCGCCTTACTCGGTGACGCGATTAGTCATTCCGTGTTACCGGGATTAGCGATCGCTTATATCGTGGGCGTGGATATCTTTCTGGGGGCGTTTTTGGCGGGTATTGTCAGTACCATTGTAATTACCTGGATCAGAACGCGATCGCAGATTAAAGAAGATGCGGCGATGGGGATTGTCTTTTCTGCCTTCTTTGCCCTTGGTATTACCTTAATTACAGTTATTCAAAAAGACAATAAGATTGACCTGAATCATTTTTTATTTGGCAATATCCTCAGTGTGACGGGCGAGGAAGTAATGAATACAGCCATTATTACCGCCATTGTCCTCGCCATTGTTTTATTGCTGTATAAAGAATTAATGTATTATACCTTTGACCCCATTGGCGCAAAAGCAGCCGGATTACCAACAAACTTACTCAACTTTGGCTTAATGATTTTAATCGCCCTAACCATCGTCGCCAGTCTCAAAGCGGTTGGGGTTATTTTAGTCTTAGCCATGCTGATTACGCCAGGAGCGACGGCTTATTTATTAGTAACAAGGTTACACCAGATGATGCTGTTAGGGTCAGGAATTGGCGTTATTGCCAGTATTAGTGGGATGTATTTGAGCTATTTTTTCAATTTACCATCGGGTCCGGCTATTGTGTTAGTCACCTTTGGATTTTTCATCCTGGCATTTTTGTTTAGTCCCAGTCAGGGCGTTTTTACTCATCCCAGAGTTCAGTCTAATCAGTCACAGATTTGGCGAGAAATTAAGGGATTATTGCGATGAAATGATAGTTTACTGTAAGAGATTTAGCCAATCGTGACGTAGCACACCTCATTGCTGGATTAATCTTACATCAACCGTAGGGGCGCACTGACGTGCGCCCGATTTAACGATTCTGAACATCGACTATGAATTAGTATCACCATGGAGGTGTACTTTATTGACCTGCAATCTGCTGTATCAAAATCAGTAACTAAATGCCTTGCAATGATGCCTAATCGCTAGTAAAATGTTTTATTGTGGGGTATTTTATAGTGTTTGGTAATAGTTTGTCGTAATTAATCCGAGAATAAAGAGCATTTCTCTATGGAAACAATAGATATTGATCAAGCTTTGCAGCAAATCCATCAACTCCTTGAAAATGCCGCACTAGGCGCAGAAATTATGATTACTAAGAATGATCTGCCAATGGTTAAATTAGTATCGCCGTATCCTCGACAAAAAAGACCTACCCTTTTTGGTAGTGACAAAGGGATGATCTCCATATATGAGTAGAGATGGGGTGTTTGATGCTTATCCAGTCAAGCGTATCTGGGATTAGTAAATAATTGTAGATGTTCGGATTGGTGAACGGGTGTTTTAAAGATTAGCAATGTGTTGGGCGAACCAAACAGCCGCTGCGCCGTTGGTTTCCTGTTCAAGACTCAACCTGGGACTGTTCAGCATCCACGCAGCACGCCACATAATCATCCCATGTTGCTGATTGCCATTGCGGAATTTGATCAGGCGATGTTCGTACCCGAATCTGAGTCAGAGTTGCCATATCACCCAATTAATGACTGTTCCAAGTCTACTGTTGCAATTTTATAGTATGAGTAGCGAGCAAGATGCTCGCACTACCAAGATTCCGCAATTGTTGATCTTCAGGTTTATCTGCCGAACCGCGTAAGATAGGGATAACACGTTTGTAGTCGGGGAACTTTAGCCCTTAGATTTCCCATTCAGGAGAATGAAATGACCTTTGCCGAATCCCGCCGTGACACCCCTCGCTATCATCGACGCAGAATTCACTGAAATTCAACAATCCAAAACCCATAGGTTGGCAACCCTCCGCCGACAACTCCGCAATCCCGAACGTCACCTCCAAGCCATCAAAGCCACTTTGGGAGAGGTTGCTAAACACTACCTAGAAGAAAGTGTCTGGGCAAAAGCGGGTCTCACCTATCTCGACAAACTCAGCGAAGAACCCAATCATGGAGTTTAAATCATATAAATCACCCTTGAACTACCCGATGACCTCCAACTGAATAAGTAGCGTAACGCACCTTAATCCATATATATGGTGTAGGTGCGTAAGTCCACCTAATTAAATAGGGCATGGCAATGCCATGCCCCTACCATTGCTGAGAGCGAATTGATTCGGTAGGGGCACGATATTATCGTGCCCTTCGATTAAGTGGGCATTGCCTTTACCCGAATCCTGGTGCGTTACGGCGATATTCCTATTAACAGGATGAGCAATATGATTGATTACGCCTAACGCACCCTACGGTTCTTTCTTTGCCTTTACCCGAATCCTGGTGCGTTACGGCGACATTTTCATTAGAAGGATAATAAATATGATTGATTACGCCTAACGCACCCTACGGTTCTACGGTTCTTACAAATGACAAATGACAAATGACTTTATGTAACTGGATTAAATAATTCATATAAATCTAACATAAAAATTGTAGTTTTTACCTCATTCTCCTGGAGAATCGCCGCATGACTCACCATCGGTAAGCGACGGTTATATTTAGGTAACTTACGAATAAGGTCAGGATCTAATTCAATCAAGTTGGGGGGGTCATCAACAACAATGCCAAAGAGATCGCCTTCTACGGGGTTAGTAATGACTAAAAATGATTGCAAGTTGGTTGAATCGGCGTCATGGTCAGGATTTAACTGTTCATGTAAATCGACAATCCGAATCGTATAATCTCCAATTTGCAGTAATCCCATGGCATTCCAACCACTCTCATTGGATGGTGTGTTTAGCACTTTTAACACATTCTCCATGGGCAGTGACATCAGACAGTCGCTAACTTTAAAGACAATATATTTTTGGGTGTCAGGGTTCATAGTTCATGATTGAATAAAGGACAGCAGCGAATAAAGAATGACGAATGACAAATGACAAATGACGAATAACTCTTTAATGTCCACCTACTTAAACTTGGTAAATTGCTGCACAGTCTCTAACAACTGAGGCTCTATAAATGGCTTGGTGATATAATCATTCGCCCCTAACTCAGTCGCAATTAAACGATGTTTTTCACTACTGCGAGAGGTCAAAATGACAACGGGAATATTCGCCAATATTGGCTCCTGTTGGCGGTATTTGAGAAACTCAAACCCATTCATGCGGGGCATTTCAATGTCACAAATAACCAACTGAATTTCCCCATGATGTTGCAGTTGTTCAATGGCTTCATACCCATCCTTTGCCTGGAGAATCTGATAACCCGCCTTTTGTAACGTAAACGTTAAACTTTGACGCACAGTAATCGAATCATCCACAACCAGTAGAAGTTGGGGCGATCGCGTGGGAGTCGGCGGAGACGGTTCCGGTGCTGCAGGTAACGCCGCTCGGCGGGGGGCGGATAATTGCAGTTGGGGGGGATCAGCAACGGCGGTGAAACCGGTTAAGGAAACCATCGAAGATTGAAACTCAGCCGTAAACTCGGATGGGGATGTGCCAACCTGCTGATTGGCAATGGACTGCATTAATGTGATACCATCCAGCACCAAGGCTAACCCCCCATCGGCGAGAATGCAGCCGCCATACACGTAATCTGGAGGGGCAATCATTGATCCCAGGGGACGAATCACTAATTCCTGTTCCCCGACAAGCTGGTTCACTTCCAACCCTAATCGCCGATCCTGACACCGAATCAAAATCACCGACTGTTTCGGCGTTTGTTCAACAAAGGGGCGTTTGGATGAGAAGACTAAGGTTTTCCGTTGAGGAATGTGGTACGCTAACGCATCTGCTAAGGAAAAAATCGGGATCAGTTCTTCGTCTTCTCCGTTACCCCAGCGCAGCACTTTCCCCTCATCCCAACTCCGCAGTCGTTCCGGTGGCGGAATAATGATTTGTTCGATCGCATCTGAGAGTAAAGCATAAGTTTGACCTCCCGCCTCGATTAAGAGAAGCTTGGCGATGGTCAGATTTAGGGGAATTTGCAGCCGAAACGTGGTTCCATAATAGGGTTGAGAATAAACCGTCACGGAACCTTGCAGGGATTCAATCTGAGAACGCACCACATCCATGCCAATTCCTCGCCCGGATAAATCACTTAACCCAGAAGCCGTGGAAAACCCCGGTTCAAACAGAAACTCCGCGAGTTGGGCGGGGGTCAATTGTCTGGCTTTGTCAGCGTTGATTAAACGCTGTTCCACCGCCCGTTGGCGAATCTTTTCAAAATTTAGCCCTTGCCCATCATCCCGAACTTCTATCACCAAATATCGATTCTGGTGATAAGCATCAATGGCAATAGTCCCCTGACTCGGTTTCCCGGAGTCTTGGCGAACCTCCGGTGACTCAATCCCATGATCAAAAGCATTTCGGATTAGGTGCAGTAAGGGATCATAGAGTTTCTGTACCACCACTTTATCGACTAATACCTCTGTCCCATCCATGTAGAGTTCAACCGATTTATGATGCCTCACTTCTAACTGTTGCAGCACTCGCGGAAACCGTCTAAACAAGGTTCCTAAAGGTAACAGCCGCGCCTCCATCAACGTGTCACGGATACTGGTTAGTAGTCGCCGTTGTTTATCAAAGGTTTGATTGAATTCATTGGCAAAGAGTTCAATCGACTCCGTTGCTTCCGTCAGTTGGGCTGTATCCTCCATCAACGACTGGATTAAAAGCTGCGGTTCGGTATAACTATCCAGTTCTAACGAGTCAAATTGATTAGGCATTTGCACTAGAGGATTTTGCCACGCCCATGACGGCTTTTCTGGCATTCCTTCTCGATGTTGTCTTCCCCGGAGACTCATCCGTTTTTGTTGCGATCGATGCACTTGACGGTCATGCCAATCTTGCAATTCATCCAAGAGTTGCTGATGTTGTTGCAGCCGAATTAACACCAAACGAACCGCCGTTTGCAATTGCTCATCCTGGAGGGATTGGCGATTTTGGTAGGTTAAAAGTTCACCCACCGCGTAATTCAAATGTTCTAAATGATCAATATTAACTCGTACCGTTTGCCGCTGAGTCTCTGACACAGAGTCTCGTTGTGTTCTCCCAGAGGGTACACCATAATCGGTTAAGGGTTCCTCCGCCTCCTCTGAAGCCTTGGGTTGAACGTCAGGGATTGATTCCTGAACATTTTCGGCGGCAGTATCGAAGACAGGAAAGACTTCCTCAGATTCAGATTCTACCTCAACATCAGCATCAGTCGCCGATTCTGACAGGGAAACATTTCCCCACACACTATCTAATAAATTCACCGCATCGGGTTCCTCCCCGCCTTCCATATCGGGTTCCGATGGACTCTCATCTTCATACTCATTAACATCGATATCCAGTAAAGGCGTTAGATCAGGCGCATCCAGTGAAAACTCTGGCGAATCGTTAATCGGAAGTTCTGAGAAATCCCCCTCAAACTCAGGTGAATCAGTCACCTCTGTATCCGAGGCGATCGCAAAATCTCCACTCCCCTCTAACTGACTCAGATCCGCTTCCCAGACATTCTCTGGCGTAGTTGCTGGCGCAGTCTCCTCCAGATCCCCAGCCACCACACCCGCCAACTCTTGCAGCGATTGAGACGGTTGACCCCCTTGAGTGCGATCGCCATCCAGCACCGCCTGTTGTCCCGCCTGGAAGTCCGCTAGGGCGATCTGAGTAATCATTTCCGCCTGATCTGGATAATTATTCAACGCCGCGATCGCACTACTCGCAATTGCTGCAAATCCCGGTAAATTCATCGATTCTGCCACACCCAGCAACACTTGTGCCTGCGATCGCAAGGTGTCCGCCATCACTGACGGATCATTACTCGCCAAAGCCTCAGTAATTTGCTCTAACCGCTGACTCACCCCCACTTCAAAAATGGATTGAGTCACATCAAATCCCAACTCCAACGAACTCGGAATATTCGCTTGTTGGTCAAAACAATCCCCCAACTTTTCTTGTAACTTAGCAAACACCGCCGCCGTGCGATCGAGAACTTCCGTCTCATTAATCTTTCCCCCCATCACTTCCGCTGTCAGGGGTAAGCGCAAACATTCATAGCCCTCAAACAGTAACGCCTCCACCTCGGCATCAATCACTACATCAGGATTAAACAGAGTTTTAAAAATATCCTCCAACGAGTGAGCCACCGTTTTAATCGTGTCCAACTCCACACTCGCCGCCGCACCTTTGAGGGTGTGAGTTGTTCGCATTAAGTTATGAACTTTATTGACACTAAAATTAGCCCGTAAATCTAGTAACTCTTCTTCGATAATACCCATAAGTTCTGGCGCTTCCTCCAGAAAATATTGGTAACTTTGTTCGCGAATATTAGGATCATTCATGGGAAAACTGTTGGATTGCGAAGGATGTAGGGGCGAGTTTAGGGACTTCCCTTTGGCTATGGCTGATAACGTTGGTACAAAACCCGCCCTGACTAAGTGTTGAATTTTGAATGTGTAGGGGCGGGTTTAGGGACTTTCTGTTGGCGATTGCTGATAACCTTGATACAAAACCCGCCCTGACTAAATAGTTGGGTTTAGGGGCGGGTTTATTCACATCTGGGTGAGAGAAAAAACGATAGTTGTGAAACCCGCCCCTACAGCGTCAATGACAAATGACCAATGACAAATGACCAATGACCAATGACCAATGACAAATGACCAATGACCAATGACCAATGACAAATGACCAATGACAAATGACCAATGACCAATGACCAATGACCAATGACCAATGACCAATGACAAATGACCAATGACCAATGACCAATGACCAATGACCAATGACCAATGACCAATGACCAATGACAAATGACCAATGACCAATGACAAATGACCAATGACCAATGACCAATGACAAATGACAAATGACAAATGACAAATGACAAATGACTATTCAACCTTAAACTGATCCGCACTCATTTGCAGATTTTGCGCCATCGTCAACAAACCTTGGAACGATGAAGACATCTCCATCGAATTTTCCGCCGTTTGATTAGCAATCGTCGCCACCTGAGTCATCGTTCGGGTAACAGACTGCAACTCTTGACTCTGAATTTGAGTCGCTTGAGTAATTCCCGCTACCACCTGACTAATCTGACTCGTAGCTTCCACGATCGCATACAAATACTCCCGCGCTTCATTCACTTGGTTCGTACCCGATGCAACCTGCTGAATCCCCGTTTCCATAACCGATGACACCTCAGCCGTACCCATCTGAATTTCCTGCACCAATTGGGCAATCTCCGTCGTCGCTTCCGCCGATTGACGCGCCAGAGAACGGACTTCATCCGCAACCACTACAAAACCCCGTCCATATTCCCCCGCGCGGGTGGCTTCAATTGACGCATTCAACGCCAGCAGTTGAGTTTGAGTCGTAAAATTACTAATCAAATTCACCACTCGCGATACCTTTTGCGTCGATTCACTCAAACGCTTCAGCCGCTTACTGGTTTCCGCCACAGTTTCCCGGATATCCATAATCCCATCCACCGTGCGGTTCATCGCCTCATCCCCCGCCTGAACCGTTTGGTTAGCGCGTTGCACCGCGTCTTCCACCTGTTGAGCGCTAACACCCACGGCTTCAGTGGTATTCACCATCATCTGAATCTGTTCCAGAGTTTGTTCCAGCGCCTGGAACTGACGTTGGGCTTGTTGCGCCAATCCCGCGATCGCGGCTTCGCTGGCTTGGGAGGTTTGTGCCACTTGGCGCGAGGAGTCCTGCACCTGTTTCACAATCGCCCGCAGACTTTGCAGGGTATTATTATAGGCATCAGCCACCGTTCCCACTTCATCTTCAGTAATCGGCGCTCGCACCGTCAGATCCCCTTGTAACGCCGGACGTACCGCCATTAACAATTGAATTACACCCTGTTGTAATTCTTCCTTCGCCGCTTTCTCCCGTTGCGCCGCTTCCATAAGCTGTTGGGACTGTTCCTGAACTTGTTCCAAGGAGTACGCTTGCTGAATCGCAATTCCTAACTGGGTTGCCATTTGAGCTAAAAGCTTAATCTCACCCTCTTCCCAGGTACGGGGTTCACTGTTTTGATACACTCCCAGTAATCCCCAGAGTTGTTCCCCTTGGAATAGAGGCGTCATGATATAAGCCTTTGTCCCCCACTGCTGTAACATTTGACGGTTAAACGTCAACTCCGTGGTTTGGTTAATGTCACTCACCGCACTGGGTTGATTTTTGCGATAGGAACCGCCCCGGGTTTCCTGTAATACTGGATCATTAATGTTTGCCAGTTCTGTACCGACAACCTTGATTGAGGAACCATCGACATCTTCAATCACAACTTGACCACTCCAATCGGGGTTAAAGCGATACACCGCCACCCGATCCAGATGCAGCAAGAGTCGCAGTTCCTGACAAGTCGCTTGCAACAGCATCTCTGGCTTCAAGTTTCCTTTCTGCAAGCGTTCGGCAATCCGTTGTCCAGTTTTGTACAGCAGGTTGATAAAGTTACTTTCGCGCTGGGCTAACTTGGCGAATTGATCCGACTGCTGTCGCGCCTGATCTAAGTAGTAGAGCCGTTGTAATGCCGTTCCCACCCCTTGACCTAGTTGGGTGAGTGCGGTCATATCTGTACTGCTCCAATGGCGAGATCCACTATTTTGATAAGCACAGAGAATACCCCATAATTCATCAGCCACGAAAATTGGTGCCAAGGCGTAAGCTCTGACCTCAAATTGCTCTAAGATCTCAACGTGACAATCAGAATGACCCACGGTATAAATATCATCCACGGCAAAGCTTTCCCGATTCCGATAACGTCCTCCTTGGGTTTCCTGTAAATAGCTGTCTTCCCAAACCGTGCGGATATCCGGACCGACTAAGGGCGTCCAAGCCGCCGTAACCGACTCCGCCACAAACACACCACTCCAATCCGGCTCAAACTGATACACCGCCGCGCGATCGCAGTTGAGCAGTTTCCGCAGTTCCCGAGTAGACGTGTTGTAGATATAGGGGACATCCTCGCCATAGCTCAACTTAGTGAGAACGCTGGATACCGTTTCCTGGGTTTGGGCAATGGTGGCTAGCTGAGTCGATTGGGTTTCTAACTGCTGCAGGTAATCCGCTTGTTTCAAGGCGATGGACAATTGATACGCCACCTGCTTGACAAATTCCACCTCTTGGTTTTTCCACTTCCGGGGACGACTGCACTGGTGAATACAGAGCAATCCCCACAATTCCATTCCTTGCATAACAGGTGCGACCAAATTCCCGCGCACTTGGAATTTGGAGAGGGTATCAAGATAACAGGGGGCTAAATTGGCGTTATAAATATCCGCAACTGCCCAAACCCGTCCCTTACGATAATTTTCCGCATGTTTGTCACCAAAACAGTGATCGTCGATTTTCATCGACAAGGCTGATTGTAAACCAGCGACAACCCGCTCAGACACCATTTCTCCCCGATTAAACCCAGAGTCGGAATCAAAGCGAAAGATGCCCACGCGATCGGCACCTAAAAAGGTTTGCACCTCTGTACAAGCGGACAAAAAAATCTGATCCAAGTCTTGAGATTGGCTAATTTTGGTGATAATTTGCGCCGTGACTCGTTCTAAGTCAGCGGTTTTAACCAGTTGCGCGGATTGGGCTTGCAATGTTTCTAAATACTCGTTCTGTTGCAGCGCCACACCCAGTTGAGCCGCCACTTGGGTAAGCAAGCGGACTTCACCCTCTTCCCAGTGGCGTGTACCTGTGTTTTGAAACGCACTGAGTAATCCCCAGAGTTTTTGCCCTTGGAAGATAGAAACCACCGCACAGGATTTGACGCCAAAGTCGTCTAACGCCTCGACATGACAATCTGTCAGCGTGCCATCATCAACGTCGTCTACCACAAACGGTTCATTATCCCGGAAGCGCCCCCCTTGGTATTCATTCAGATAGGGATCTTCCCAGCCACTCCCGACTAATTTAGGAAATCCCCCCGACTCAGATTCACAAATAAAGTCACCGAAATAGTCCTCCCGGAACTTATAAATTGTCACCCGTTCCACATTCAGCAGTCGTCGCACTTCCTGAGTAGTGGTTTCAAACACCTTGTCAATCCCGACTGGTTGACGAATCTTATCTACGACTTTGGCTAACGCCCGCTCTCGTTCCGCCTCTTTCGCCTGTTGCTCGGATTGCCGGTGAATCTGATGCACATATTCGCTTTGTTGTATCGCTAAGCCGAGTTGGTTGGCAATTTGCTTGAGTAATTGGACTTCGCCCTCTTCCCAATGGCGGGTACTGGTGTTTTGAAAGGCACTCAGTAATCCCCACAGTTTTTGCCCTTGGAAGATAGAGACGACGGCGCAGGATTTGACTTCAAAATATTCTAAAGCCTCGACGTGACAATCGGTGAGATTGGCGGTATAAACATCATCGACTACTAAGGCTTCATTGTCGAGGAACCGTCCGCCTCGATGTTCGTTGAGATAGGGATCTTCCCAACCACTGCCCACGAGTTTGGGAAATCCTCCGGTTTGGGATTCACTGACAAAATCACCTAAGTAATCGTCGCGGAATTTATAAATGGTGACGCGCTCAATATTGAGCAGTTTACGCACTTCTTTGGTAGTGGTTTGGAAAATCGTCTCTAAGTCTGTAGTTTGACGAATTTTGTCAATCACCCGGGCGATGGTGCGTTCCCGTTCTGCTGCTTTTGCTAATTGTCCGGTTCGCGCTTGTAAACTGTCTAAATATTCGGCTTGCTGGAGTGCGACACCAAACTGACGCCCGACTAAGGCGAGCATGTTAAGCTCTGATGTGTCCCATTGACGCGGACTTGAGTTTTGGAAGGCGGCGAGTAATCCCCACAGTTTGTCTCCCTCAAAAATTGGCGCGATCGCGTAAGCTTTTGCCTCAAATTGTTCCAACAGTTCGATGTGACAATCGGCTAACCCAGCGGCGTAAATGTCATTCACCCCATTGGTTTGTTCGTTACGATAACGCCCACCCCGAGTTTCTTGGAGATGAGTATCTGTCCAAACTGTTTTGATGTCCGAACCAACTAAGGGAACCCAGCCTGGTGCAACGGATTCAGCGATGAATTCGCCACTCCAATCTTGATTAAACCGATACACCGCCACGCGATCGCACTGCAATTGCTGACGGATGTCCCGGGTGGCGCTGCTAAAGACTTGGGGAACATTGAGCGATCGCAATATGTTCTTCAGGATTTTTGCCGCGACTTGACCGACAACTTTGGTATTTTTGTTTTGGGTACGGAGTTGGCTAAACAGTTCCCCCGGTTGCAGGTTCAAAGCCAGTTCCGTTGTCACTTGATACAGCAGGTTGATTTCGGAGTCTTGGAAGGTGCGGGTTCCGGAACATTGCTGGACAATCAGTAACCCCCACACTTGTTTACTAAACACAATAGGCAAACTTAAACAGGCTTTAATTTGAAACCGTTTCAGCAGTTGCAGTTGATAGGGACTGGTAACGCCTTGATACAGATGACTCAAGGTGACAACCTGTTGCTGCTGATACTCGATTTGACTATTGGCGCCAAAGGTTAACGCGGGTAAGGATTCACCCAAACAGGGAGTATACCCCGCAACCATAGATTCAGCGCGAACCACACCCTCGGTATCCGTCTGAAATTGATAAATTAGGACGCGATCTACCTGGAAATGCTCCCGCACTTCAGCCACAGTGGTTTCTAGCAGCGTATCAACGGTTTCAATCGTAGACGCCCGACGCATCCGTTGAGCAACCGCTAACAGCCACTTCCGTTGTTCCTGAAAATAAGTCTCAATGGTTGTCATCTCCGACTGAGACTGATCCATCACGCGATCGCCATTACTGATTGTATGAGCGGAATCGCTTTGTAAGTCTGGGTTGAGTACTTGCTTGGATTGTTCGAGTTCTTGCATAATTCGATGTGTCTAGTCCTAATATGTCCGCGATCTGCGATCGGAAAAATGTTGACCCTCCACTTCGGAAAGAGGGCATAGCGTGTGATTGTGTAGGGGCGGGTTTTACCAATAACGCTCAGGAGAAAACCCCTAATGTAACTAAACCCGCCCTGGCTAAGTTTTCAATTAGCCATCCAGCATTTCACCCACGGTGTATTTGCCAAAGAGGATAGTGGCTAATGGCGTGAATATTCAGGACAATGCCCTTATTGTCAGGCAAGGAACCCAGAATAAACGGCAAAAGTTTAGGTGGAAATACACCCGGGACAGCAGGTTGCAAATGTTGCAAGTTATGGTATTCAATGTCATTAACCTGGGAAACAACAAGTCCTATTGATTGGTCATTCACCTGAACCACTAAAACCACCAAAACATCAGCAAACTGCCCTTGTTGATCTAACGATAAATAGCCCAGCAACTGACTCAGATCAACCAGCCAAAGCATATCGCCACGCCAGTTACAGATTCCTAAAACACAACTGGGCATTTCCGGAACAGGTAGAATGTTGGCTACATTGACTCGTAGCACTTCCCCAATTTGTTCTAAGGGCAATAATGCACTATCTTCTTGGTAACTCAGAGGAAAGCGAAGTAACCGTCGCTGTGTCTCCGGGGATAACGGTTTAAGAGTGAGTGGCTCAAGACTTGTTGTTAATAAGATTGAGTCAAGTGAATTTGTCATTTTTTAGGGAACAGGGAACAGGGGTACAATGAACCATTACTAATCTAAACCAACGTAAACTTATTAATAATTTTCATTAATTCCTGTTGGTCTACGGGCTTAGAAATATAGGCGTCTGCTCCCAGCATCGAACCCCATAACTTATCAGCATCCGTGCCTTTGGTTGAACAAATCACCACAGGAATCTTCTTCGTGTCAATGTTAGTTTTAATCTCGCGGCAAAGTTCAAAACCACTTTGACCGGGTAAAATAACATCAAGAATCACTAAATCAGGCTTTTGACCTTGAAGTTTTATATGCGCTTCCTCTCCACTTGTTACACTTACCACGTTAAATCCCGCTTGTCTTAAATAACGAGTCAGCACCTGGGTTTCTGTTACACTATCTTCCACTAAAAGAACAGTTGTCATAGTTAATCCAATTTTTGCGATACACAACCTTTGCAGTTTTTTTGTTCAGTTATAAATACTGAACAATATTTAATTACTCATCGGTACAGATTTGGTCGGTAAATATTTCTGCAAAGTACTCAACACTTTTTGTTGAGTAATCGGCTTAGGCAAAAAACCAGAAGCCCCGACCATCTTGGCACGCACCCGGTCTACAATGCCATCATTTCCGGTCAGAATAATCACGGGGATATCCTGAAAAACCGAAACACGGCGAATTTGAGAACAAATTTCATAACCATTAGCGACAGGCATCACCAAATCCAGGAATATCAGATCCGGCTTATTTTCTAGAAGCTTAACTAGGGCTTGCACTGAATCCTGGATTGAGACAAACTTATAACCCCCTTCCTCTAAAATATAACCCATCATTTGAGTGTCAATTTTACTATCATCAATGTAAGCAATTACCACATTTGCTGATTTAGAGGAGGATGAGGGGCGAGAAGGCTTTCGTGATGTAAGTTTGCCATTTTCATAAGATTTATCCTCAACAAGTTTACGAGGTAAAATAGAACGCTTCAAGTCCTCAACTTCAATTAATCCAATTAAGTTTTTCTGAATATAAGGGGCAATCGAGTGAGTTAGGGGCAGAGGACTTTGTTTTAACTTAACCGCTAAATCCCTAAGCGTTTGTGTCCCGTCCGCAAAAGCTGTTAGATTACGATAAGCAGAGGGTGATGTTTGCTGGCGCAACTGATCTGCCTGCAAAATTTTGGGGGCGAGATTCGGTGAAATGTCAGCTAAACCCGCTTGTTGCCAAGCTTGCCAATCCTGAAAAACTTGCTGCCAAACGCGCTCCGCCCGTACCACAACCCACCCTAAATCGATAGAATCTTGAGGAATTACTCGGTAGCTTAGATACATTCCAGAATGATAGTTTTGTTTTTCCCCTGCTTGGATAATATCAAAAAGAACCTCGCTGGTATGACCTTCAACAAGTGCTGCCATTTGTCCCAAGGGGATTTGTCCTTGTTTCGCTTGTGTAGCTAATGACTCATAATCTTGATATTGAATCGGCTCTCCTTCTTGCGTCACAGCATTAACAGCCATCGAAGGACAGTGCAATGATAGCTGACGAAACCAACGACGCACGGGATGTACCTTACTGTCACAACCAATCAAACTGCCGACGCTAAAGAATAGCTTCCACTGCTGTTGTTGAGGATTGGTTATGTTGAAATCTAACTGACCTGTAAATTGTTGACTAGCACAATTTTGAATACGTTTTAGTAGTTCTTCTGTGGTAAAAACGACATCATGTTTGCTTATAGTCCAATGAGTTGATCGAACAGATAAAGGAGCCAGCATTTTTGATTATTATTTGTCTCGCTAAATCGGATAGTATCGTCAGCAACCTGGATATAAATATGACTTTTTTTTACCATTAAACTTAAAAAAAATAGTAGATTCATGATTTTAACTATTTTTTATGGGCAAAATATTCAACTATAAACGACATACCTGACAGGCTTAATTGTAGCTTATCTAAAGGTGAGTTTGTCAAAATTTAGCAATAAAACCTTTAACATAAATTGCAGATTTTTTTATTCAATAAATGAAAAATAGATAAGAATACAACTATTTTTTAGTGGATAGCTGTTGTCATAAAGCTTAGGACGAATGGCACGCTCAATAAGCATTTGGTGACCGCCGAAACCCTTTATCTACCGTAGGCATTGCCCACCAGCATACCAGTCAATTCCATTCAGCTTAGGACAGATGTAACGGCTGAAATGATTCCGTACCAGTAATACACTTCTGCCATCTACCATCTGCCATCTGCTTTGTCTTTACCAAAGTGTGAGTATTCAACAGGGCTTGATATAACACGGTGTAGTACAGCCGCCATAAAAAAGCCCTTTTCTACTCTTTTTTAGCTGTATTACATCGAGACTAAAACTGCTGTATGACGGTATTCACCGTTAATATTAATCATGGGGCTTTAACAGACAACATTGAAGTTGGCGGTTAAGATTGGGGAACAGAAGGGCTTGACATAACACAGACAGATCCCCGACTTCTTGGAGAAGTCCGGGATTTTGCTTAGAGACTGTACCTCATCAACCTGAAATCTGCTGTAAGTTGGCATTTACATTGGAGAGTATTGCATCGGCGGTTGAGCGTACCAATCTCCAAACATTGATGTATCCTGAAATTGGTTAACCGGGGGCTTGGGGAGATAAGTGTGTAACGCTTGGAGCATTTTATCTTTATTAATGGGTTTGGTGATAAAATCTGACGCACCGACCATTTTTGCCCTTGTCCGGTCAATAATCCCATCCTTACCCGTCACAATAATCACTGGGGTGGATTTGAAAAAGGAAACCCGACGAATTTGGGAGCAGATTTCATACCCATTAGCAATGGGCATAATTAAATCTAATAAAATCAGGTCGGGTTTTTGTTCTATCAATATCGATAATGCTTTTTCCTGATCCTCAATATTGATAAATTGATAGCCTGCTTGAGTGAGAATATGATTCATCAGTAGCAGATCAACTGAGCTATCCTCAATACAGGCAATTAAGGGATTCGCCGATTTCGATTCTCTTGGAGTGGCTGGGGTTTCAGGAGATGAAGAGTCTGGCTTTGTCAGTGATGCAGCACTGAAACTCACATCCTCAACCTCAATCAATTCAACTAACCCTTGACGAATATAGGGCATGATGGGCTGAGTTAGGAGTACAAGATTCCGATTCAAATGAACGGCTAAATCCCGTAATGTTTGATTGCCATCCATCGAAGCAATCAGGTTATCAGATGTAACGTCAGAGGTTTCCTCTGGCAACGCTTTAAACATCTGATTCATACCTCCCAAACCACTGAGGTTATTGTAGAGCATCTGGGAAAACTGTTGTTGCAATTGCTTCGGGTTTAATGCCTTAGGCGCTAAATTAGGAGAAATGTCTGTTAAATCGGCGCTTTGCCAACTTCGCCAAAGTTTTACCGCTTGCCGCCACCTTTCATCAACATCTATGGTGACTAAGGTAGACTCCATCTGAGCTTGAGGGATTTGACTATAACTGAGTTGCCAGTTGGAGGAAGGAGATATCTGTTCCAGGTGTTGAATCAGATCAAAAAAAATTTCTGTAATATAGCTTTCGACAACTTCTGTCATTTGCTCTGACCGAATTTTTCCCTTGGTTACTAATTCCGTTAAGGTATCGTAGTTGTAGCTAGGGAACTGTTGGGAAGGATTGACAGTCGTATCCTTAACCAATTGGGGACAGTAGCGATAAAGCTGGCGCAACCAACTCCGACGTGGATGTATCCCACTTCCACCACAGATTAAACCTTGACAAAAATATAAACTCCAGTGTTGCTGTTGAGGGGCTTCAATATCTAAGCAACCTGTAAATTTCTCACTGGCGCAGGAGAAAAGTTGGGTCGCCAGATTTTCAGGATTGATAATTGGACAAGGGGTGAAGGGGAAAGCGCTAGTGCTAATAAATTCAGTCCAGTTGTGTGAGTATCCAATTGCTCGCTCGAATTGATTTGTCATAATTTTAGCTTAAACTTCTGGGAATACGGCATCGTTAGCTAGGATATTTTGGGTTTGCTCTGACATGCTCCCGTTGGCATTTGCATCAAGCTTTTGCCATTAGTATTAGAGAATTTGGTAAATCACCCGGATTAAATAAGTCTTTGCTGTTGCCGACAGACGTGAGTCAGCCCTTTGTTTAGGTGTTGTGAAGATGCACTGCTTTAGGACAGTTCGGGTTACCTTATACCCTGCGTAATTCTACGTAGACGTTTAGAGGGAGTTGCTTACACTCACTATCACCAGTCTCAATCATTTGTGAAAGTAAATTAGACTGAAAAGCTTATCCAGCAAGGATTGCCATTTCACAACCGATTTGAACTGACTCTATCTTTATAATATAGGATTTCACTAGCTATTCGGTAAAGTGATTATCAATTTTTTGTAAAGCTTTGTTCAGGTTTTCTTGTTTAAATCATCACCTTCTCCTATTTTTGGCTAATCTTGCCCCAATCACCTCAGCATAATGGCGTAAGTTTGCTGCCTGTAGTTCTTTAGCAGGAAGACAAGCGGTTAATCTTTTACCATAAGCGTTTCAGCGCCCCGACACCCAGAAAATAGGGAGATTTACTTAAGCTAAATGGCTTAGGTGTAGGGAGGTTTTTTATCAAATATTTGCGTAATTTCTCTGAGAGTATTAATCTTTCTCCCTAGATATTAAGTATTTTTGATTATCAGGCTTTGGCTTAAAATATAGCATAATGTATAGTTTAATGATATAAAAAAAAAGGGATAAAGAAAATGTATCCCACGCTAAAAAACGTGGGATTTTACCAGAGGCAAGAGCAATGAGACTGGCGAAGCACCAAGAAAGCCAAATGGTTCATCGTTGATTGTTCAAGGTTGATGAACCATGAACAAAGGAACTATACCAGTTGCCGCTTTTGGTGATCACTTATTTTCTGTACAATTCGCCAATAAACTCATTGAGTACTTTCTGGGCGGCTTTGTAGGCGAGTGCATTTCTACCGAGATTCAAGTTGCCGAGAATGCGATCACGAATTGCCTCTAAGTTGGATACTGGTGGAACTTGTTGCCTGAGAGTTCCATTGTTCACCCTCAGGCTGCGAATTCCCCCAAGGCTGCCCTCAACTGATCTAACTCTTCTCGAATGGGTTGAATGTGGGCGGCAATTCGTTCATCGATCTCAATCAGATTGGCTTGGGTAATCGGGATACCTAATGACGATTTGATCGCATTGGTAATAAACTCCGTCTGCGTGCAGCCTTCAGCGGCACATTTTTCGCGTAGCGCTTGGAGTAATTCGTTGTCTATGCGAAGATTGATCTGGGTTCGTTGGGTCATAGCTTCCTCAAAATTGAAAAACTTTTAAGGTAGCATATAACTATCCGATAGACAACTCACTACGACACAGAATAACGTCTTAGGGGCACGGCAATGCCCACCCGTGTCAACTTAAGCTCAACCCCTCACCCCCAGCCCCTCTCCCACGCCGGGGAGAGGGGCTGGGGGTTAGGGGATGAGGGTGAAATGCTTGCCAATATTGCTTTTAGCGCTTAAGTTGATACCAATGGGCAATGCCGTGCCCCTACTATGGTCAACTGCGAAATAATCGCGTATATTGGGTCTCGTGAGCCATGCTGGAGAGGGCTAATCCCCAGGTGCAACTGTGTAACTGTTCATCGTCTTCTAGGGCTAAAATGTCTTGGCTAGCACCCGATAGCTGAGGAGCAAGTTCCAGCAGCAGTTGTTGTCCGGCGGTTTGACCCAGAGGAATCAATTTCACACCTGTATTAATCAGATTGGATGCCCAACTGTGTAAATAGCCCAATACAGCAGCCATGAGGGGAATTTGCCAGTAAGCTGAAGCAATCCCAAACGCGATCGCATAATTGCAGGGAGTTCCCACTATTCCCGCCACAGACTGAAGTTCCGGTTCTAACTCCACGAGTAAGCGGATCAGGGAATTGCCCATTTGCCAACTTTGCGATCGCAACTCTGAGGTTTCCTTCGCCGCACTCGCCCAAGCATTCCAATACTGCAATCGTTCTAAATCCTCAGCCTGGAAACTCTCATAGGCTCGTACCATCATCGCGGCTTCTAAGCGAATCGCCCCATACCTCAATTCTTGGTCGATCCAGGCTTTTAATTGGTTGGGTTTATCAATCACCCCCCGTTCCACCAGTATTTCTAATCCTTCTGAATAGCTATAGGCACCGACGGGTAAAGTGGGACTCGCCAGTTGCAACAAATGCAATAGGTTATCATTTATCATTTATCATTTGTCATTTGTCAGGGAACTCTAGGGCAGGGAAAATGGCGGGAGTCAAGTCATAACTTTACTGCCACGACTTGACAAATTCACCACCTTTTTCTCCAGAGAGGCGACAGGAGATATAATTCCCGATTTTTTGGTAGGAGGGTTCAAAGTATTAAATACCCTGTCCCAAAATCCATGAATACCATAGTTTCCCTTAAAGCTGGTGTGATGCAGATCGTGAAAATCGGATGCAATGAAAAATATAGACAACGAACTATGACCTTCCAAGTTGTACGCATTACCGATAACAGTCCAAGCCAAGAGTTGAGTAATATCATATCCAAATATAAAGATAGGTAAAATATCTGTAATGGTGACTATAATATATTCACTGAAAAGTCCAATCCCATAAAATGACAAAGAGCTAACACCCCAGTATAAAACTACCTGAGTAATAAAGTTGAGTTCTACATCGTGCAATACCCAATATAAAAACTGTTGTAAAATTGCACAGCTCATAGCAATTTTTATTTAAAATTATAGCTCAAAAAATAAATCAAAAATAATTTGCCTTTTTTTGCCTTTTTTTGCCTTTGTTTGATTTAGCGCCCATTAATTATTTAGCGGACAAATATAACATTACTCATCTAGTTTTCCTCTTCTAAGTCTTGAGCAATCCGAAACCCTGCATGTTGATAAAAATTGGGGCGGAACCAATTCCGACAGGATGTCGAGGCGTAAGTTCCTGTACTTGCCCAAGCCCCACCACGCATTACCTTATGCTGAGTATCAAAAAAGGGAGCCGAATAATCTTCATAAAGGAAATGAGGCTTGAATCCCGGTAGAGGTTTGAAATCATCACTCAGCCACTCCCAAACATTACCCCGAATATCATAGAGTCCAGAAGGACTTTTAGCTGTTTCTACACTACCCACTGGCATCGGGGAACCATACTTAATATGAAGATTAAACTCCTGCTCATCCTCACAGTTAGCTGCCGCAACCTTCCACTCGGCTTCACTGATTAAGCGAACTCCCTTACCCTGCCAGCGACAGTAAGCCATGGCTTCATTGTGATTGACTTCTACGGGCCAATCAAGGGGTAAGTCAATTTGATCAAACATGGCTCGATATTTGTAGCTCCCATGACTAGGTATCCAGAACTTCGGATGTTTGATGTTATATTCACTCTTCCATCTGAATCATTTTATTGGCGGGAATCTTACCATCAGATCTGGCATATTGCCAAGATTCTGGGCGTTCTAGTCTATCTACGGGCAGTTGTCGAATCAGCATGGAGGAGGTTTCAAAATGAATCCGGTTGTGTTCCATGCCCATGATCAGCGCCCAGAGGGGATGATTTTGGTTAATGGGTAGGTTCAGTGGTGTATTGTGGATCAGGGCTGCAACTTCGGCTTTGGCTTTTTCTCGATACTGCCACACCTCGTCTACTGGGGGCCAAGGGACATCTGCCATGGCTTGATTCAATTCGGCTGGGGTTGTCGGATCGACTCCCATCTCAAATAGGATTTCGTAGTCAGGGTTAATGCGTTTATCGAGTAAGCCAACCCGAACTAATTTATTGATATAGAAGACAGGGGAATGTCCTAAGTAAAAAATTAAAGGATTTCTTAAGGCGTCAGGGTTGACATAGAATGTCTCATCCCCTATCAGACTTTTCATGAGAATTTATTCCAATTCCCAGGAATTCTCAAAGTAGTCGAATAGGGTTTCGCGATCGCACTTATCCAGTCGGGGCGGTTGAATTGATTTAATCATGATTTTCAGCAGCTTTTCACCAAAGTACGTTGACTATATTATTTCAAAACAAAACTCTTGTCAAAAGATATGGGTATTGAGTTATAAATTCATTGTTCATAAACAAGAAGGCCTCATGACCATAGTCTTTCAATATCGCCATATCAACAATATTTTTTTGATGTATATACTCTGTTATCTTGTCTTTTCTTAACAAAAAATACACCTTTGCGCTCCGATATATTTCTTTGCAGTGTAGTAAAAATTCTTTGGTTAAATCAGATGGTGGGCAACCGAAA
This sequence comes from Coleofasciculus sp. F4-SAH-05, assembly GCF_040222985.1. Taxonomy (NCBI): domain Bacteria; kingdom Bacillati; phylum Cyanobacteriota; class Cyanophyceae; order Coleofasciculales; family Coleofasciculaceae; genus Coleofasciculus; species Coleofasciculus sp. F4-SAH-05. The sequence goes on along the minus strand of NZ_JAVKBY010000127.1, from coordinate 41,387 downwards.
AACACCAATTTTTCTTCTGATTTTATATTTAATATTTTTGGATCAGCCCTTAAGAAATTATCAGCAATTGCCTCTTCAAAAAGAGGATATATGTCCAAACTCGTTATCCTAAGATTAGTTTCTTTTTTGTTTAATTCTTTAACAAAAACACCTTCTCCACAAGATGGTTCTATCAAGTGAATCTTCGGATCACCAAAAACATCTATGTTGAAATTCTCTTTGAGATCTGCCAAAATAATTTGAACGCTATCTTGTGCTACATGAGGTTTGGTAAAATATTGCTCAAAATAGAAAGCCTTGTTATCCTTTTTCATTTTGTCGTCAAGTTCTTGATTTAAACAGTCATAAGTACCTGGACATACAGCGTAGTCACACCAGATATGCGATTGTCTGTAGTAAGGGCTTTAGCCCTTAATTTCATAGGTTTTCTGGGAAAAGTGTGGGATAGATTTTACGGTAAAATAGGGCGCAGGTTCTTGCGCCCCAGAAAATGCTAATACACCCAATTAGGTGTGCAGATCCACTACATTGACTTCTGAGACAGGATCAAGCCAAACCATTGTTTGGGATTAGTCCAGACAGCCAGGGGTTTTAACCCTTTTGCTTGAAGTTCCCCTTGGATTACCTCTAAATTAAACTTGCGGGAAATTTCCGTCTTGATCGTCTCCCCAGCTTCAAACTCAACCTGAAGATCAAGGGCTTCTAGGCAAACAGTATGAGCTTCTCTACAGCGCAAATGCATCTCAATTTGATTAAGCTGCTCATTGTAAAACGCCCAATGTTCAAACCGTTTCCTGTCGAACTTAGCCGCAAAACGCTGGTTGAGATGATCCAACATATTCAGATTGAATTGGGCTGTTACTCCCTGAGCATCATTGTAAGCCGCTTCCAATACCTGTTTAGGCTTTTGTAAATCGACTCCCAATAAGAAATACTCCCCTGTATCCAAAGCCTCTACAATTTGGCAGAAAAAGCGATCGCACTCCTGTGGCGTCAAATTTCCTAAGGTACTTCCCAAGAAGAAAATCATCCGAGATGGCAAAGACGTCGGCTTAAGTTGGGCGAGGGCTTGTTGATAAGTCCCCACCAACCCCTGAATCTGCAACGTCGGATAATCTCGGAGTAACTGGTGGGCACTTTCGATTAAAATACCGCCACTGACATCAATCGGTACATATACCACCCCATTTCCTAGGGTTTGATAAGCGTCAAGCAACTGGCGAGTTTTAGTTGAACTCCCACTCCCGAGTTCGACAAGTTCGCACGCTCCCGTCTTCTGGGCTATTTCACCAGCATACTGGCGGAGAATCCAGCTTTCTGTGCGAGTTGGGTAATATTCCGGTAACTCACAGATTTGCTCAAATAACTGCGAACCTCGGTCATCATAGAAGTATCGCGGCGGTAAGGATTTAGGCGTTTGGGTTAATCCGCTAATAATATCTTGTCCATCTATAATAGTCGTCGCCCCGTAGGAACGGTCAAGGTAATTAATCTCTAGACGCTCTTCGGTCGAACTGAGATTCTCCTTGGTTTCTTGCACAATTGCCAAAATAGTACTCCCTTAAATGATTTAGAATTCTCAAATCCTATCATGTCCCCTGGTGATTTTATCCCTAATTGCCTTTTTCAGCAGCAGAAAATTCCCCTGTCTCCCAGACACTTCTCCCATCGCGTCTGTACCTTTTCAGAGTAGGGTGGGCAATGCCCACCCACCAAAATTTCAATACAATTCCCCTTAAGGGGTAGGATTCGGATAGCGATCGTGAACGGCATTAATTTCTGCCAAGATATCCTGCTCCAATGTCACCTCAGCCGCGCTCAGATTTTCCTTAAGTTGTTCCATCGTAGTTGCACCGATAATCGTACTGGTGACAAACCAACGCGATCGCACAAAGGCTAAGGCTAACTGGGCGGGTGTCAGGTTGTGCTTATGGGCAATTGCCATATACTCTTTCACCGCTTCAGTGAGATTGGGTTTCTCATACCGCCCCCCAAATCCTTGAAATAGGGCTAGCCGTGACTTTTCTGGGATACCGTTGAGATATTTACCCGTCAGCAAGCCAAAGGCTAGGGGACTATACACCAGTAAGCCAACCTGATTAAATCGACAGGCTTCCGCCAGGTGAATATCAAAGATGCGGTTAACTAAGCTGTAGGCATTTTGAATCGACACCACTTTGGGTAATCCTAGCTGCTTGGCGATATGGCAAAACTCACACACGCCCCAAGGGGTTTCATTACTCAACCCCAAATAGCGAATTTTCCCAGCTTTAATTAAGTCAGCGAATACCTGTAGTTGTTCCGCAATGGGTACGCTATCCCGTTCCTGCTTCGGATCATAATCAGGTGCGCCAAACAAGGGAACATAGCGATCGGGCCAATGGATTTGATAGAGGTCAATATAATCAGTACGCAGGCGCTTAAGACTATCTTCTACCGCCTGCTCAATATTGGGGCGATCAATCCGGTGATTTTCTCCCCGAATCCAGCTTATCCGAGACGCAGGACCGGCAATTTTAGTCGCCACAATTAGCTGATCGCGCTGTTGCTTAACTAACCACTCGCCAATATACTCTTCCGTCTTCCCCTGCGTTTGAGCCCGTCCCGGTACAGGATACATTTCTGCGGTGTCAATGAAGTTAACCCCTTGGGAAATCCCATAGTCCAGTTGCTCTCTCGCATCTTCTATAGTGTTCTGCTGACCATAGGTCATGGTTCCCAAGCAGATTTCTGAAACCCGTAGGTCGCTTTCCCCCAGTTGTTTGTACTCCATACCTGATTATTAAATAATTGTCATTCTTCTATGTTAATACAAAATGTTAAGATATTATTCAACTCAAGGAATTATTAATTTTTGTTGAGTCTAGGTTAAGTCTTAATTATCATTTATTACTATTTTATTATTATCAGATCGAATAAAAATACGCAAAGGTTAGCTCCATGCCTCTTATTACAGCCATTCGCTCTTTTTTAAAACATCCCCAAGCCATTCCTAAAAATATTTTCATGCGCCTACCGAAGACGATTTCTTACAATCCCCATATTTTCGTGTTTGGTGCGCCTCGCAGTGGCACAACCCTGATGAAATTAATTTTAGGCGCTCATCCTAATTTGAGTAGTTTTGGGTATGAAACGGGCTTGTTTATGTACCGGGATATTTATGGGTTTACTTATGAAGGATTTACCGCTACAGACATAGCCAATTTAATTAATCAGTCCCCAGATATTGTGCGATTTTACGATAAATTTACTCAACAGATCACTCAACAAACAGGAGGTCAGCGTTTTATTGAAAAAACTCCCCAACACGTTTTGAGGCTGAAGTTTTTATTAAAGCACTTTCCCAACGCCAAGTTTATCAATATGTTCCGCGATGGTCGAGATGGTTATTGTTCCGCACGCCATCACCAAAATGTTCCCCAAGGAAAGAGTATTGTCCGCTATGCTTACTACTGGAAAAAATGTGTAAACGCGAGACTCCAACAGGGAGAAAATGACAATATTTTGGATGTTAAGTATGAAGACTTAACGACTAACCCGGAACAGCTAGTTCAGCAAATCATGAATTTTCTTGGAGAAGAGTATGATGCCAGACAGATTGAGCCTCAATACTATTCCCAGAACAGGATTACTAAAGACACTCGCCAAGAGTTTCGCAAACTATCCAAATCCATTGATAAGTCGAGTCAAGGGCGCTGGAAAAAAGAGTTAACTGAATCAGAGGTGCAGCAGTTTCATGAAATCGCAGGTCGGGAATTGCAAATACTCGGCTATATGAAGGATAAATTAAAGGTTAGCAAAGCCCATTTATTGAGCAATCACTGATTTATAAATAGTCGGACACAATTCAAGTTAAGGGTTGAGATAAGGTAACCCACCCGACAAAACTACCCTTGATCCCTAACCAATGGCAATACCGTGATTAATTCTGAAAAGCGGTTGAAATCAGCAACATTATGGGTCAATAGCTGGTCAATCCCATAAACCAGCATCGTTGCCACAATATTGGCATCATGAACTTGCCGACCACCTATAGGAATTTCCTCCATCAACCTTAACAGCCGTTCTGTCACTTGTGCGTTGTCTTCAGCGACACGAAAATGGTCTTGAAAAAATCGCACTCGTGCAATCACAATTTCTACAGGTCGAGGATTCACAAAAGCTTGAGGGCGGGTGAGAGTTGTCAAATATTCTCGCAAAACTTGTCGGCTAATCCATAAATTGATTCCGGCTTCATAACGAGTTTGAATGGCTTCTAGTGCCGATTGGTGAAATAGAGATTCTTCAACATTGGCGTACACCAGAATATTGGTATCGAGAAATACCGCATTATCGACCCCATTCATCATACATATCCTCACGTCTTAGGGAAAGATTAGGAGACCAAGAACCGTAACTATCCACAGGAAAATTTAAAGGAGGACGTTTCTTACGAGTTTCTGATGTTTCTGGAACAATGGTCTGATCAAACACCAACACAACCTGATACTCTCCGGCTGGAATATCAGGGGGGAGTTGTAGAGTGATTTTACCATCTGATGTGACGTTGGCTGTTGTTTCAAGGGTTCTCATTTTATTTCTCCTATCTATCGCCTTATTGTACATTTTACTCATAAATCAGACCAAACCTCTCTCCATCCCCCCTTGGGAGGGGGGATGCTTTGAATTCTCCCCCTTCGGTGCAATAAGATCTCGTAAACGCAGCCTAGTCATAATTGCGCTTTAGACTAATGATCGAACCTTAAAGATTGCGGTAATCTAGGTAACACGCGATCGCCAAAAGCTATAGGGATGTGAATTCGAGTCACTGAATCGAAATTCAACACTAGAAACGACTGATTTTTCGTTACACTGAAGTCAATACTTGCAGCGATAACCTTATGAATTCAACGACTGGTTTATTAAATCGTATTACCCAAACCTCTGGTCAGTGTGGCGGTCGTCCCTGTATTCGAGGTATGCGAATTCGAGTCACTGATATTTTGGAAATGTTAGCTGAGAATGTTAGTTTTACTGAGATATTAGAAGACTTCCCGGATTTAGAACTGGCAGACATTCAAGCTTGCCTACTTTTCGCCGCACGGCGCACTGATTTTCCCAGGCTGACGGCATGAAAATTTGGATTGATGCTCAATTACCTCCAGCACTGGCGCAATGGCTGATAGACATCTTTGGTTTAGAAGCGTCTGCATTGCGGGATTTGGGACTGCGAGATGTTCAAGATATCGAAATTTTTGAAGCCGCACGAGCCGAAAAAGCCAATAAACCTCTCTCCAAACCTCTCTCCTGCAAGGAGAGAGGCTTTGAATTATCCCCCTTCCGTGCAATAAAACCTCGTAAACGCAGCCGAGTCATAATTACGCTTTAGACTAATGATCGAACGTCAAAGATTGCGGTAATCTAGGTAATACGCGATCGCAAAAAAACAACGTCCCGGATGCGACACATAAAGGAATGGTAAAAAGATTCACCAAGGGTATCGTAATCAACGCCATACAGACTAAACTAAACCCCGCACTGGCAGGTAAACTTTTAAACACAATCCCTAACTTGTAGCGAAATCGTAAACGGCGGCGTTCTAAGGGTGCGTCGAGAAAGTCAAGACAAGTTATAGTGGCGGTGAGGATAATCCCGCCAATCGCGGCAGCTAAGGTGCCAATCCCTGGCAGAATATTCAACATTAGTAACAAGACGCCGACGCCGATTCCCAATACCAGCTTCTTCAACTCAAATAAAATCGCCCGCCAAATATCCTGGATAAAGCCCACCTCTACCGTGTGAATTTCACCTGTGCGGATTTCTTCCAACTGTTCCGAAAGTTGACCATACCACGGCGCACCCAGTAAGACGCCAAACTGGACGAGCAAAAATCCCGTAATCAGCAATAAGCCAATCACCAAGATCAAATCCAGCAACCAGTTGATCCCCGTCGCCAAGACACCCAGGAAACTCAGCCAGGGGGGAAGACTCGCGATCGCATTATTCAACCATTGCGATAAACTAAGCGTAATACTGTCAACCTGTTGCCACCCAAACACCAGTAATCCGGCATACAGAGCAATACCGATGAACACATTGACCAAAATTGGAGTAATCATGTATCCCCACAGACGTGGCGTGCGTCGGAAAACTGCCAACACGCGCAACGGGTAAGTTGCTCCCGTCACGAATCCAAATCCACTCAGTAGTCTTAACATCGTTAGTTTGCCTAATTCCTCCCTCTTGACGTTCAGAATGAAACCCAAATTTAAAACAACCCAGGCGTGGGAACAAGCGGGACTATTAATGCAACCCGCGTTAATCCGTATCGTTGATCATATTCGCCAGCAGCTTGAACCAACCACATGGAAAGCTACGTACAAGGATGTGCAGACACCGATACCGGGTCATGCAGTATGTTTAGAAAAGCCTGATTATTCAACCTGTATTAACTTGTGGGAGTTATGCTTTCAAGTTTGTTTTCGTGAGTACGCCCCCGTTCATTCTGAACTAGAAAGCCAAGAGGTTGACATTGATACCAGCCTAATTGATGAAGACGGTGAAGTAGATTGGCATTCTCTGGATATTAAGGCGCAAAAGGTGATTGAGAAAGTATTTGCTGAGTTTGCAGCGGTGTGATAACTTGCCGATGTCTAAATGCCAACTTTCTTCCTTAAGCTCTAAGCAGTAAGTAGGGTTGGTTAGGCGGTTATACCATCTCAATTGTTACCCTTTAATTTAATATCCGCCGTAACCCACCAACAACCAAACTTGAGTAAATATTCACCAGGTATTATCTATCAAGTTGCTGCTGAATTGCATTAATTAAAACATTAAAATCGGATTCACTGTGAATATATGGGGTGAGGGTATTCATATTTTGCAACGTGTCTGTTAAACAGTTAGGGGATTTGAGATAGCGATCGTTAATCACAACGATAACGCATTTCCCTCTAAGGACAAATGACTAATGACTATCTCCACCTTTAACTTTCATGGTGTCCACCTACTTAGGTTCATTTCAATTTCCTTAAAATTCATGGTTGTATCCTCACTGATCTACAGGATAGGTATTTGTTAGTCTTGGAAACTCTTCACCTGTACGAATGATCATCTGTTCATTCTGCCTTATCCTCCATCTCCTTGTCCTCCTCATCCGTCCTCTTTTTCAAACAGGTAGGGTGGGTTAGGCGGTTATACCCTTTCAATTGTCACCCTTTACTTTGATATCCGCCGTAACCCACCAATCATAAAGCTAGAACTGTAGCCAATATCAACCCGACAAAGGTTATGCCCTTTTGAGTCTGTATGTGGTTAATAACTGACAGCGAAGCTGATATTTTTTTACCCTTGGTGCGTTACGCTTCGCTAACGCACCCTACATGAGCGACTTATCTTTTGTCCTTTTGTCTTCCTCATCCGTCCTCTTTTTCAAACAGGTAGGGTGGGTTAGGCGGTTATACCCTTTCAATTGTTACCCTTTAATTTGATATCCGCCGTAACCCACCAATAACGAGTGTTGAAATTAGCTACCGATAATTCATCCGAAGAGATGATTAATCAACTGATATTTCTGAGTGCTTACATTAAAAGGGTTTGACAATGGAATTCCCGTTCACGAGCTTTTAATCCGTAGAGGCAAGGTAGAGTATGGATGGGGTCTAATCGTGCGATCGCGCCCCATCACTCCCTCACCCCAGGTTGTGCATAGTCATACATTGCACCTACACTAATATCTATATCCAGATTGCCAAGACAGTTATGAACAGTGCCTTCCTAACTCGCCTTCATAGTCCCCAACGCCCGGTTATTGTCTTTGATGGTGCCATGGGTACCAACCTGCAAACCCAAAACCTTACCGCCGCCGATTTTGGTGGGGCGAAGTATGAAGGATGTAATGAGTATCTGGTTCACACTAAACCCGAAGCTGTAGCTACAGTACATCGTCGTTTCCTGGAAGCGGGGGCGGATGTGATTGAAACGGATACCTTTGGGGGGGCGTCGATTGTTCTGGCAGAATATGATTTAGCCGATCAAGCCTATTCCCTGAATAAAGCCGCAGCCGAACTCGCTAAAACGGTTGCAGCAGAATTCTCCACACCCGAAAAACCCCGATTTGTCGCTGGTTCCATCGGACCCACCACCAAACTCCCCACATTGGGGCATATTGATTTTGACACAATGCAAGCCACCTTTGCTGAACAAGCCGAAGGACTCTATGACGGCGGTGTCGATTTATTTATTATTGAAACCTGTCAGGATGTGCTGCAAATTAAAGCCGCACTGAATGGGGTAGAGGAGGTGTTTCGTAAAAAAGGGGAACGCCGCCCGATTATGGTATCGGTAACCGTGGAAGTTCAGGGAACGATGCTGGTGGGAACGGAAATTGGCGCAGCCCTGGCGATTTTGGAACGCTATCCCATTGATATTCTCGGTCTGAATTGCGCCACGGGACCCGATCGCATGAAGGATCATATCAAGTATTTGTCCCAGCATTCGCCCTTTGTGGTGTCTTGTATCCCCAATGCCGGGTTACCGGAAAATGTGGGTGGACAAGCTCATTATAAGTTAACGCCGATGGAACTAAAAATGGCGTTAATGCATTTTATCGAAGACTTGGGCGTTCAGGTAATTGGCGGCTGTTGCGGTACTCGCCCGGAACATATTCAACAATTAGCCGAAATTGCCCAAACCCTGACGCCAAAAGAACGTCATCCCGAATACGAACCCGCCGCTGCTTCGATTTATTCCACCCAACCCTACGAACAAGATAACTCCTTCCTAATTGTCGGTGAACGCTTAAATGCCAGTGGCTCGAAAAAATGCCGTACTTTATTAAATGAAGAAGACTGGGATGGATTAGTCGCCTTAGCCAGGGCGCAGGTACGCGAAGGTGCCCATGTTCTGGATGTGAATGTGGACTATGTGGGACGGGATGGCGAACATGATATGCATGAATTGGTCTCCCGTTTGGTAACCAATGTTACCTTACCTCTAGTGCTAGACTCCACGGAATGGCAAAAGATGGAGGCGGGGTTAAAAGTCGCCGGGGGGAAATGTATCCTCAATTCCACCAACTATGAAGATGGGGAGGAACGATTCCTGAAAGTCTTAGACTTAGCCAAAATGTATGGGGCGGGTGTGATTGTTGGTACGATTGACGAAGAGGGGATGGCGCGAACCGCTGACCGAAAATTCGCGATCGCACAACGGGCGTATCATCAAGCCATAGACTATGGAATTCCCGCCCATGAGATCTTTTTTGACCCCCTGGCGTTACCGATTTCGACGGGGATTGAAGAAGACAGAAGCAACGGGAAAGCGACAATTGAATCCATTCGCCGGATGCGGGAAGAATTACCCGGATGTCATATTATTCTCGGTGTTTCTAATATTTCCTTTGGACTCAATCCCGCTGCTAGGGTGGTATTAAACTCCATGTTCCTCCATGAAGCCATGGCGGTGGGGTTAGATGCAGCGATTGTTAGCGCCAGTAAGATATTACCCGTAGCCAAAATTGAACCCGATCATCAAGAGATTTGCCGGAAACTGATTTATGATCAACGGGAATTTGATGGAGATATTTGCACCTATGATCCGTTAGGGGAGATTACCCAACTCTTTGAAGGCAAAACCACAAAGCGCGATCGCACGGTGGATGAAAATCTACCGATTGAGGAACGCCTCAAGCGCCACATCATCGACGGAGAACGGATTGGCTTGGATAATAGTCTGGCGAAAGCCTTAGAAACCTATCAACCGTTAGAGATTATCAACACCTTCCTTTTAGATGGGATGAAAGTCGTCGGCGAACTCTTCGGTTCCGGACAAATGCAACTCCCCTTTGTCTTGCAATCCGCCGAAACCATGAAAGCGGCGGTGGCATATTTAGAACCGTATATGGAAAAAGAAGACGGGGAAAATAATGCCAAGGGAATCATGGTGATTGCCACGGTGAAAGGGGATGTTCACGATATTGGTAAAAACCTGGTGGATATCATCCTCACCAATAATGGGTATAAGGTGATCAATCTGGGAATTAAGCAACCCGTAGACAATATTATTGAGGCGTACAAAGAACATAATGCCGATTGTATTGCTATGAGTGGACTCTTGGTCAAATCCACGGCATTTATGAAAGATAACCTGGAGACGTTTAACGAAAAGGAAATCACGGTTCCTGTCATTTTAGGCGGTGCGGCGTTGACGCCAAAGTTTGTTTATCAGGATTGTCAGTCTGCTTATAAAGGGAAAGTCGTGTATGGCAAAGATGCGTTTTCCGACTTACACTTTATGGATAAACTCATGCCCGCTAAAGCCGCCGAAGAGTGGGATGATTTAAAAGGCTTCTTAGATGAAGTGACAACGGATGAAATTCCAGACGGAACCGATGAACCATCAGAAAACGGCAAATCCGATAAACAGAAGAAAACTAAGAAGTCATCGGCGAAACAATCGGTTCCAGAGGTAGAAGATACCCGCCGTTCTGAACATATCAGCTTAGAGATTAATCGCCCAACCCCACCCTTCTGGGGAACTCGGATCTTGCAACCCGAAGATATTCCCATCAATGAGATATTTTGGTATCTAGATTTACAGGCGCTAATTGCCGGACAATGGCAATTCCGCAAACCTAAAGACCAATCCCGTGAGGAGTATAATCAGTTTCTGGAAGAGACAGTGTATCCGATTCTCGACGACTGGAAACAGCGGGTTGTAGCGGAGAACTTGTTGCACTCGCAAATTATTTATGGCTATTTTCCTTGTCAATCGGAAGGAAATTCTCTGCATCTATTCGATCCGGAGTTGATGAATCAAGCAGGTGAGAAACATCCAGAGAAATGGGAACCGATTGCCACCTTTAAATTCCCGCGCCAAAAATCGGGGCGGCGTCTGTGTATTGCTGATTTCTTCGCGCCTAAAGACTCCGGAATTATCGATGTTTTCCCGATGCAAGCGGTAACCGTGGGGGAAGTCGCTACCCGATACGCCAAGCAGTTATTTGAATCGGATCAGTATACCGATTATCTCTACTATCACGGTTTAGCGGTGCAAATGGCAGAAGCCTTAGCCGAATGGATACACGCCCGAATTCGCCGGGAGTTAGGCTTGGCTGGAGAGGAACCAGAAACAATTCGGGATGTCTTAGCGCAACGATATCAAGGTTCGCGCTACAGCTTCGGCTATCCCGCTTGTCCAAATATCCAGGATCAATACAAGCAACTGGAGTTACTGGAGTGCGATCGCATCAACCTGTACATGGATGAAAGTGAACAACTGTATCCCGAACAATCAACCACCGCGATCGTTACCTATCACCCCGTAGCCAAATATTTCAGCGCTTAATTCTACCTTAATTCTACCTTAATTGTACCTTAATTGTACCTTAATTGTAGGGTGCGTTAGCGACAGCGTAACGCACCGTTTTTAAGTAAAATTGTAGATTGTAGGGTGCGTTAGCGAAGCGTAACGCACCAACACTAGCTAAACTCATTGGTTCACTCTCCTCGCCGCTATGTCAGTATGGGTTGAAAAAGTGATACTTAACCTAATCTTGTTCCGGCAACCGAACCCTGCGATCGCCAGCACTGCTTTATCTAGATTTTAGAGGATTGTGATTACGTTAGTGGCTTGCATCCACCCCCACAAGTGACTTTTGGCTTTTGCTATCCTTGGGAAATGGAGACAGTGAGTTAAAACATGGTACAACAACGAGCCATTACTGATGCAATTAAAACCTTAGCCGATGTAGAAAATCGCTTTCATCTCCGGCGCACGGAAGATGAGCAATTTTTCACCGAATGGTATGAGGATTTGCCAGAGATTAACGATGTGGAACAAGAATCTCTGGATTTAATTCGACGCCGATATCTTTATCATCTAGCCGATGGACATCTCACTGAAGGAACGGTAACGCTATTGCTGGGTTCGCCGTTATTGGAAAAAGCAAATTTTTACGATCCTCCTTTCAAAATGCGAGGCGAGGCATCAATTGAGATTGTTTTAGATGCAGAAGATAAAGAGATTGAAACCTTACGGGGTCGAATTGATATATTAGTCGTGCAAAATCGGTTTTGGGTAACGCTGTTGGAGTCAAAACGGACAACGATTTCGGTGATGTCAGCCATTCCTCAAACCCTAGCCTATATGATGGCAAATCCCCAGTCGGATAAAGCCGTATTTGGCATGGTAACAAACGGGAATGAGATTATGTTTGTGAAGGCATCTCGACAAAGTACGCCGCAATATGATGTTTCGGATATATTTTCGCCTGTACCGTTACGCAATCGTCTGTATGATGTGCTGAGAATTTTAAAGCGTATTGGTCAAGCCATTGAGACATAAAACCGTTCCTTTGGCAATAATCTCTTTTAAACTGTAAATAAATGGAATATCCAGGTACTTCAACGACTAATCAATGACCAATACATTCTCTCATGGTTACGCTTTACTCATTGGTGTAGGTGAATCCGCTTACCCGAAATGGTCACTCCCGGTGACAGTAAAGGATATGCACGCTATTCAGTCGATTCTCACTGACGCGAATCTTTGTGGGTATCTGAATGATGAACAGCATATCCGTTTATTGTATGATGCTGGGGCAACCCGTCAGGCAATAGTTGATGGATTAACCTGGCTGAAAGAACAAGCGGCGGCGGATACTGAGGCGACAATTATTATCTATTATTCTGGTCATGGGTGGCTGGATCAATCGACGGGTGAATACTACTTAATTCAACATGATATTGAAGCCGTGGATATCCCAGATTCGGCAGTGTCGGCTCAAGCCTTTACGGAAGCACTACGCCAGATTGCAGCCAAACGATTGCTGGTGATTATTGATAGTTGTCATGCTCAAGGGATGGCGACAGCAAAGGATAAAATTGTACCAATTAAACTGCCCACACATTTTGCACAGACGGCGTTACCGAAACAGTTTATTGAGGAACTGAAACAGGGGGAAGGGCGGGTTGTTTTTACGTCGTCGAGAGGCACACAGTCGTCTTGGATTCGTGCAGATGGGGCGATGAGTGTCTACACCTATCATTTAATTGAAGCGCTACAAGGGGCGGGAAATCAACCGGGAGATACGGTGGTGCGGGTGTCGAATTTGATGAATTATCTGGGTAAGACTGTACCCGAAACGGTGCAGCAGGAGTATCAGCAAGAACAAATCCCTTTCTTTGATTTAGCCACCGAGGATTTTGCCGTGTCATTATTGCGGGGAGGTAAAGGTTTACCGGAGAATGGATGGGAAGCGGTAGAAGCAGATGTGGCTGAGACAATGGGGAGAGTTATCGCAGGTAGAGATGTTGCTATAGCGTCAGGAACTCAAACCGTTGATAGTTCGGGTTCAGGTAATGTAAATTTCGGGAATATTGCCCGTGCAGGAGAGATTAGGATAGAGAAGAGTTCGTAATTCGTAGAATCGTAAAATCGCAAAATCGCAAAATCGCAAAATCGCAAAATCGCAAAATCGCAAAATCGCAAAATCGCAAAATCGTAGGGTGCGTTAGCGACAGCGTAACGCACCGTTTTTAAGTAAAATTGTAAAATCGTAGGGTGCGTTAGCGACAGCGTAACGCACCATTTTTAGCAGCGTAACTATATATCCCAAATACTGTTAAACATCTCTGGAACTTCACTCATCCCCCAATTAGGCGGATAAATACCTTGAGCGATAAATCGATGAATCGTTGAAAATTGCCAATCCTGCGGACTCTGGCATAATTGATGTCGCACCGGATTGTAATGGATATAATCGCAATGATTAGCAAAATCCCTATCATCCCGAATCAGATGTTCCCAAAATCGTCTTTGCCATAGATTGGCTTCTTGTCGTTTTTGTCGAGAGGGAGAAATATCGGCATAAATTTCCAATTGGTTACCGTATCGTTTCGTAACAAAGGTTTTAATTAATCGCAGTCGAGTTGATAAATCGCTATCTCCTGCTGGTAATGTCCATAAACAATGGAAATGATTGGGTAAAAGTACAAAGGCGTTGATGGTGAAGGGATAGTTTTGACGTACATGGGTGATTGCCGTGCGGAGTGCAAGTCGTGCGATATCGCTGATTAGCCAAGGTTGACGATGATGTGTGACTTGGGTGAGAAAATAAGTACCACCAGGATGTTTGGTTCGGCGGTAGTTAGGCATGGGTATTTTGGGGTGAGTTGTTTGTTTTAAAATACCACCGATGAGATCTATTTGTAGGGTTTGTAGCTTGGGTTCGGTGCGTTACGCTGTCGCTAACGCACCCTACGGTTCTAATTTAGAATAAAACTATGGCGGTGACTTAGGATAAAAATATGGAACCACTGACGCTATCGGCAGCAGCGATCGCAACTCTGGTTATTACATCAACAGTTACAGGAAAATCAGCAAATTGCCATTTCTGCGGTTGCGGGGATGGGAGGTGTGGGGAAAACGGAGTTGGCGCTGCAATATGCTCGGCGCTATGCCATGAATCGTAGAGACGTTCCGGTAGAACGTCTCCCGGTGGATTTTTTTGCACGGAAGGAGGAGAATTCAAAGCCTCTCTCCTTGCAGGAGAGAGGTTTGGAGAGAGGTTTTCCAGATTCGGTGAAAAGTAAGCTCCCGGTGGAACCTCTCCCGCCCCAACCCGTTTACCAAGGCGGGGTGTGCTGGTTGGATGGGCGAGGTGTGGATTTGGGGATTCAGATTGTCCAATTTGCCAGGGCGTATTTGCCGTTATCGATTCCAGAGGGGTTAGAGTTACCGCTTCAGGTGGCGTACTGCTGGCGAAATTGGGTACCGCCGGGACAGGTGCTGATTATTATTGATGATGTCACCGATTATCAGCAGGTGCGGCAGTATTTGCCCTCGGATGCTTCTCGGTTTAGGATGCTCATCACGACGCGGTTAGATTTGGGGGCGTCTATTCGTCAGTTACCCCTGGATGTGCTGAAACCGAGAGCAGCATTGGCGTTGTTAGAATCGCTGATTGGACGAGAACGGCTGAAACTGGAACCCTGGGAAGCGCGAAAACTCTGTCGCTGGTTGGGATATTTGCCTTTGGGTTTGGAATTGGTGGGGCGATATTTGCGGCGAAAACCGGATTTATCGTTACAGGAAATGTTATCTCGGTTGCAGGCGAAACAGTTGGAACAGTTAGCGCTGAAAAAGCCGAAGTCAGAGCAGGATATGAGGTATGATTGGGGGGTAAAAGATGCCTTTGAGTTGAGTTGGCAAGAATTAGATGAGTCGGCGCGGGAATTGGGGATAGGGTTAAGTTTATTTGCGGCTACGCCAATTCCCTGGCGATTGGTGGAGGGGTGTTTGGCGGAGATTGATGAGGAGGAGTTGGAGGAAATTAGGGATTATGGGTTGGTGAATCTGCATTTAGTGCAGCGTCAAGGGAAGGAGTTGTATCAATTACATCCGCTGATTCGAGAATTTTTGATCAGTAAGCGGGAAGCGTCAGGGATAGCGGATAAGTTGAAGCGGGATTTTTGTCGGGTGATGGTAGGGGAAGCCGATAAAATTCCACAGACGCCGACATTGGTAGAGATTAAAGCGGTAACTCCGGTGATTCCTCATATTGCAGAAGCGGCGACGAGTCAACAAGACTGGTTAATGGATAATGATTTAATTGTGCCTTTTGCTGGTTTGGGTCGTTTTTATGAAGGTCAAGGACTCTATAATCAAGCTGAACCTTGGCGTAAGGATTGTCTATCTGTCACTATCCAGCGTTTGGGAGAAAATCATCCTGATGTTGCTACTAGCCTGAATAATTTAGCAGCACTCTACAAATCTCAAGGACGCTATCAGGAAGCGGAACCTCTTTATCTAGAAGCCTTAGCACTGAAAAAACGCCTGCTGGGAGAAAACCATCCCGATGTTGCACAAAGCCTGAATAATTTAGCGGTACTATACGATAATAAAGGACGGTACGAGGAAGCGGAACCTCTTTATCTAGAAGCCTTAGAACTGAGAAAACGCCTGCTGGGAGAAAATCATCCCCATATCGCTTCCAGCTTGAATAATCTAGCATATCTATACTACTCTCAAGGACGGTATGAGGAAGCGGAACCTGTTTATCTAGAGGCTTTAGCACTGAGAAAACGCCTGCTGGGAGAAAAGCATCCCGATGTCGCCACCAGCCTGAATAATTTGGCAGCACTATACGATAGTCAAGGACGCTATAAGGAAGCGGAACCTCTTTATCTAGAGGCTTTAGCACTGAGAAAACGCCTGCTGGGAGAAAACCATCCCGATGTCGCTATTAGCCTGAATAATTTAGCAGGACTCTACGATTCTCAAGGACGCTACGAGGAAGCTGAACCTGTTTATCTAGACGCTTTAGCACTGAGAAAACGCCTGCTGGGAGGAAATCATCCCGATGTTGCTATTAGCCTAAATAATTTAGCATTACTCTACGATTCTCAAGGACGGTACGAGGAAGCTGAACCTGTTTATTTAGAGGCTTTAGCCATTGCCGATCGCACGTTAGGCTCTAATCATCCCAATACTGTCACTTTCCGTAAGAATCTGCAACTCCTGCGCGATAAATTACGCCATTCTCCCTGAATAGGTATTTCAGCCCTTAACAGTACCTAATCTTATAGTGGGAAGGGAGTAAGCTAGTCCGCGCAGGCGGACTTTGTTTGTGTAGCTGCGACTTCTAGTCGCCAGGTTCTTCGTTAACGTACCCTAGGAGTTCTGATGGTTGGTTCGGTGCGTTACTTCGTTAACGCACCCTACGAGTTCACCAGTGGAGTGATTGAAGTGCGATCGCAGGTTTCTATTCCAGTCCAACATCCTTCCTTGGTTATCATAAAATCATACAATGTTTGCCCGGTGATAGTACGTCTATGACCCAAGCTTCCCTACTTACTCCACCTTCGACTGATCAACGTATTGTCTATTCCAGCATTACCTGGGAAAATTTCAAGCTAATTCAGGCTGGTTTTGCCAACTCTCCGGGTATTCGACTAGCTTACTATAACAGCACGATTGAAATTATTATGCCGGGACGCGAACATGAAATGTTTAGTCGGCTCATCGGCTTTTTAATCGGGTTATTTTGCCTAGAAAACGCCATTGAATTTGAACCCACGGGTTCCATGACTCAAGAGCGAGAGGGAGTCGTTTCTGCTCAAGCCGATGAATCTTACTGTTTTGGTTCATCCAAACCCATTCCTGATCTCGTTATCGAAGTTGTAGTCACCAGTGGGGATACTAACAAACTGAAGCGATATCAGGCATTAGGAGTACCAGAAGTCTGGTTTTGGCAAGACGGTTTATTTAGCCTCTATCGCCTACGGAATAATCAGTACAAAAAAATTATCCGCAGCGAAATTCCCGAACTGGCAACGCTGAGTATTGACTTGCTCACCCGTTGCGTGTTGATGGCTCAGACTTCTCGGTTGGAGGCAGCCAAAGACTTTCGCAACGCCCTTAAATCGTCATCGGCTTAACTTTAAAAATTGCCGCACCCCTTGAAGATAAACATCCGGGGCTTCCAACATCGGGAAATGAGCCGTATCAGGAATTTCCCAATACTCCACCTTTTCACTTAACGCCGCTGCCCGTTGTCCCAAAACCGATGGAATAATCTGATCATATTCCCCCGCCACTAATAACGTTGGTACAGTTAACTGGGCAAATTCCGATGGCATTACCTCCGCCGCATACTTACTCACCGACGTTAACATCGTCCCCAATGCAGCATCATAATCCGCTATGATAAAATCTTCTAAAAATGCCCGACTTATGGTATCCGGTAGGGGACGATGTAAAAATCGTGCCATAAACAACGCCCCGGCAAAGGGAATGCGTAAAAACCAACGGGGGCGATATTTTACCACATAACCGCCAAACTTATGAAACGCGGCAAAGGATTTTTCCTCGTATTCAAAAATACCGCTACAGGTTAAAATAGCCCGTTCCACTTGCTCCGGATAGCGGTTGAGAAACATCGTCGCCACAGACGCGCCCAGGGAATGAGCATTAATATAGACGCGCTTGAGGGTGAGTTTCTCTAACAATATCGCCAAATCTTCGGCATAGTCCTCCATTTCATAGAGTAACCCAACCGGTTCTGCAGGAAGTCGCGATCGCCCAAATCCGCGCAAATCGTAAAGCAAACAATTAAACTGATCCGACAGCGCTTCAGCCGTACTTTGCCAATACCGAGCAGAACCACCCCAACCATGAATGAACACCATGACAGGCTTCTCATCCAAGGGCTGGGACGTAGCAATCCACTCGTAGTAATGATCGACGCCGCGAACGTTAACTAGAGGCATTCTTGATTCGTTTTGATACCACCACTGATAAAAGTTTATGCCGATTCTGGTTTAGGTAGGGATGACGGATGCAGCAACAGTTCGGCTGTCGAGCGTTTCTCTACCATTTCCCGCGTAATCGTACAGCGAGTCACATCCTTGCGCGAGGGTAATTCATACATTACCTCTAGCATCAACTCTTCCACAATACCCCGCAGCGCTCGCGCTCCGGTTTTCCGCCGATAGGCTTCCTGTGCAATGGCTCGCAGCGAGTCTTCGGTAAACCCAAGCTGCACATTGTCCATCTTCAACAATTTCTGATATTGCTTCACCAAAGCATTGCGCGGCTGGGTCAAAATCGCGATCAGAGCTTCTTCATCCAAGGGATCAACCACCGCCGCGATGGGGATACGACCGATAAATTCCGGAATCATCCCGAACTTCACTAAGTCATCGGGTTCTAAATGCCGCAGTAAATCCGCCGCCCGTTTTTCTTTGGACTGACCTTCTCCCGGCTGAATAAAGCCGATTGAGCGCTTACCAAAACGCTGTTCAATCACCTTCTCTAAACCGACAAAAGCCCCACCACAAATGAATAATATATTGCCTGTATCAATCTGAATGCAGTCTTGATAGGGATGCTTGCGTCCGCCCTGAGGTGGCACATTGGCAACGGTTCCCTCAAGCATCTTCAGTAACGCTTGCTGAACCCCTTCCCCAGAAACATCCCGCGTAATCGAAGGGTTTTCGCTCTTACGGGCAATTTTATCAATTTCATCGATATAAATAATTCCCCGTTGTGCTTCTTCAACATCCAAATCTGCTACCTGCAACAGCCGCAGTAAGATGTTCTCAACATCTTCACCCACATAACCCGCTTCCGTCAGCGTTGTCGCATCGGCAACGGCAAAGGGGACATCAAGTACAGCCGCTAAGGTTTGCGCCAGTAAGGTTTTACCACAACCCGTAGGTCCGAGGAGCAAAATATTAGACTTTTGCAGTTCCACCGGATCATCTGCCCCAGCTTTGCCCTTTGCCTTGGCTTCAAGAAAACTTAGGCGCTTATAGTGGTTATAAACTGCTACGGAGAGGACTTTTTTGGCATCGTCCTGACCGATGACATGTTCGTCAAGATAGTTTTTCAGTTCCCGAGGTTTAGGAATCTGATTCAGTGACAAACCGGATGCCCGAGTGCGACGTTTTTG
Source organism: Coleofasciculus sp. F4-SAH-05 (assembly GCF_040222985.1). NCBI lineage: Bacteria > Bacillati > Cyanobacteriota > Cyanophyceae > Coleofasciculales > Coleofasciculaceae > Coleofasciculus > Coleofasciculus sp. F4-SAH-05. The sequence goes on along the minus strand of NZ_JAVKBY010000127.1, from coordinate 21,952 downwards.
TGGGGGTTCCGAGCGGGGGACTTGCTGGGGAGCCGGAGCGCTGGAATCAAGCAACTCCTCATCTAAAATTTCGTTACATAAATCTACACATTCGTCGCAAATGTAGACTCCCGGTCCCGCAATTAGCTTGCGAACCTGCTCTTGAGACTTGCCACAAAATGAACATTTTAGATGGGAGTCGTATTTAGACATAAGGAGCCTCTTACTTAATAGAAGTGACGGTGGCTTCGCTCTTGAGATTTTCTCGCGAGATAACTTGGTCTACTAAACCATACTCTTTGGCTTCCGCTGCTGACAGAAAAAAGTCGCGATCAGTATCCGTGGCGATTCTTTCATAAGGTTGACCCGTATGATACGCCATTAGCTCATTGAGCTGATTTTTATGATATAAAATTTCCTTCGCTTGGATTTCAATGTCAACGGCTTGTCCTTGAGCACCGCCTAGGGGTTGACTGATCATGATCCGGGCATTGGGCAGGGACATACGTTTTCCAGGGGTTCCCCCGGTTAGTAGAATCACGCCCATATCCGTCGCCGCACCAAAACAGATGGTGACAATATCGGGGCGAATCTGTTGCATCGTGTCGTAGATCGCCATTCCCGCAATCACTCCCCCGAGTCCGAGAATGGGACCACCGGGGGAGTGAATGTAAAGCTGGATATCCTTGGTTGGATCTTCGGCTTCTAAATACAAAAGCTGGGCAATGATCGAGTCAGCCACTACATCATTGATTCTTGTTCCCAGAAACACAATCCGTTCCCGCAGCAGCCGCGAGTAGATATCAAACGCCCGTTCCCCGACGCCAGACTGTTCAACCACCATCGGGACGATGTTGCTTGAATTTGAATGACTATTTGTACTAACAGAGTAAATTTCCGGGGAACTGCAGCTTGTAAATGAGTAGTCAGGGAACTGGGATTGCAGCATAGAACAAGGATTAAAGTATTTGTGTCAACAAGTGAATGGTTTTCCCGGCAGGTTTGAACACAGATGTTCTCCGGAAGCCTTGGGCGGGAGTTACCCACGTTAACTTCTAGTTACCATTATGCCTTAGCAACATCAATAAGTGCTGAAGATAGCGATTAAATCTTTTGCCCAAGACTGATCGCTCCTGCTTGTTCTGGGTTAACTCCCCAACCCCCAAGTTTATTCGCTCGTTGCCGTTTGCTCAGAAGCATCAGGGGTGGGTGATGGTTCCTCGCTTTCCTGATCAGCTGTGGCTTCAGGTTGAGCGGCGGTCTCTTCACTTGCCTCAGAGCCAGTTTCCGGTGTATCCGTTGTTTCTTCCGTTGTTTCTTCGGTCTCTAGTGATCCTTCCGGAACCAGTTCAATGGTAGCGTGTTCTTCCAACCATTGAACCGCTTTCTCTTTGAGCAAATCCGACTTGACGAACTCCCGCAAGCGTTGTGGATCGACATCTTGCCCTGCCAATTGTTTCATCACTTCCTGACATTTGGCATCCATCTGTTCATCATCCACAGTCAGGGATTCCCGTTTCGCCAGTTCCTCAAGGGTAAGGGATTGGCGCAGCCGTGCGATCGCATCAGGGCGGGAACGCTGACGCAGTTGGGGCATCATTTCCGCTGTGAACACTTTCTGCAGATCCATCCCATAGTTTTCCATCTGGATCGCCGTCTGGGTTAATATCGTTTGAACTTCCCGCTCAATTAGGGTTTCGGGTAGGTCAATCTCAACTTTTGCCACCAGCGCTTCGAGCAGAGCGTTTTCCTTATTCGTTTTGGTGTCTTGCTCAGCTTTTTCGGTAAATTGTTTGGCTAAGGATTCGCGCAATTCGCTGATGGTTTCCTCTTCGCTAATGTCTTGGGCGAAGTCGTCGTCGAGTTCCGGTAACTCTTTTTCCTTGAGTTCTTTGAGGGTAAGGGTAAAGACAGCACTCTGGTTGGCTAAATCCTCTCGTGGATAATCCTCCGGAAATGTCACCGACACCTCTTTGGTTTCCCCCGGTGTCATGCCCACAATTCCTTGAACAATGTCAGCCAGAAACCGTCCTTCTTCGAGTTCTAACTGAAAGTCAGTCGCCTCACCGCCAGAAATATCAACGGCTTCCTCTCCCTCAGGTGTCAAACGACCTTTATAATCCACAACGGTCACATCACCCATTTGGGCAGGGCGCGATTCGACGGGAATCAGCGTGGCGTGCTGAACCTGGCGTTCTGCTAAAAAATTATCCACCGCGTCAGGATCGGGTTTTACTTCTTCAGCTTGAACACTGAGATTCCCGTAGTCTCCCAAATTGATGTCTGGCGGCACATCCACCGACGCCGAGAAGGTTAACGGTTGTCCCGGCTGGAACTGACTCAGTAGTTCTTCAAAGGTGGAAACTAGCTGGTAGTTGCCCAGTGCCTCAATGGTTTCTTGGCTCAGGGCGTCCCGTAAACTATTTTGTACCAAATCTTCCAGCGCCGCTTCTTTGATCCGTCCAGGACCTAGACGCTGGAGCAAAATTTGACGCGGTACCTTTCCCTTGCGAAACCCAGGAATGTTGGCAGAGCGGGCAAGATTTTGCACGACCTTCTCGTAGACCTTCTTGGTCGTTTCGGCAGGAATTTCAATTTCCAGACCGAGTTGGCTCTTGGGGAGTTTTTCCTGAGTAACTTTCATCTGTCTTCCCCCGTGGAGGTCTCCACCATAGCTGTACTCAGCTTGGTGGTGGGAGGAAACGGGGGGCAGATCTCGACTCCGCTCGATACAAGTGGTCTAGGCAATATATCCATAACTGATTGGTTTTTCAACTGAAATACAGTGCAGGTTTTTTGATGGGAAACCTACAAAACCAACTCGGATTACTCCGGTAATGTTAGCTTAGACAATGTTAGTGGTCGGTACTTTCTCAAAAGCACTGCCTCCCAGATGACTGTTTAACTTTTGAGTTTTAGAGCTACAGACTAGCTACGCATCCGTAGGTAAGAACTTAAACACTTGCCACTAACGTAGGCATTCCTGCCTGAGTCGGGTCAACTCGGGCTATCTTACCAGCCCCCGTTATAATCGGTACTCCGATTTAACGGTGGGTTGTTGACTGACGCTTGTTTTGGAGACAACTGAATTTTAGCTCTTTCGGGGGGACGCATCACGCTCACTCAACAGTAGAGCGTGAGATGAATAACGAATGATTCAACAGGTTTGTGATCATCGAGTTCTTTTAGAGGGTAATCCAAACACCTCATGATATGCTAGTCTAAACAACGAGTTATTTTGATTTCTAGTCATTGTTTCAGGGTATAAAAGAGACATAGATTGAATCGGTCGGGCGGGGTTTCCGTATCTGATGATAGTACATTCAGAGCGTCTACAGCAGCGAATCTACCCCTAAACCAGTTAGGCTAGGCAAAAGGTTTCCACTGTCGAAGCCAGGAGAACTCGAACCGCCTGTTCTAGCAGACGTAGCCAACTACGTCTAGAAGCCGGGATATGAATTGATCTGCCTACTCATCAACTCTGAACGAGAACTGTTATCGTTAATTTGTCCCGTTAAGGGCAAGCCAACGGTAATATCTCATTCAATTGGCGCGACTATCGGTCTGTCGTGTTATCACAAGACAAGAATCGCATTTGTGCAAATCTTATGGATTTTGTCAGAATATAGATTACATATTTCCCTTAAATAATGTTTTAAGCTTAAGAAAATTTAATTGTTTTTTTGGCTACTTTAAGTCACTGTCCACAGAATCGATGTGTTAAAAAATTGGAGGTAGATCATTTGTCTAGTCAAGTTCGCGTTGCTATACTGGGCGCAACGGGTGCAGTCGGCGCCGAGTTACTGGAATTATTAGAAAGCCGTAACTTTCCCCTTACCCATTTAAAGCTTTTAGCCTCACCCCGTTCGGCGGGACGGACTCTCCAGTTTCGAGGCGAATCCCTACCGGTGGAAGCCGTGGGGGAGGATTCGTTTAAAGAGGTGGATTTGGTTTTAGCCTCGGCTGGGGGGTCAACATCCAAAGCTTGGGCATCTAAAGCCGTTGAGCAGGGAGCTGTGGTGGTTGACAATTCCAGCGCTTTTCGCATGAATCCTGACGTCCCCCTGGTTATTCCCGAGGTCAATCCGGAAGCGGCGGCGAAGCATAAAGGGATTATCGCCAATCCCAACTGCACGACGATATTAATGGCAGTAGCCGTTTGGCCCCTGCATCAGGTGCAACCTGTCCAACGAATTGTCGTGGCTACCTATCAATCAGCTAGCGGTGCAGGTAGACGGGCGATGGAAGAACTCAAAGCCCAAGCTAAAGCCATTTTGCAGGAGCAAACGCCACCAACGGAAAGCTTTCCCTACCCCTTGGCATTTAACCTGTTTCCACACAATTCTCCCTTGAATGATCAGGGATATTGCACCGAAGAGATGAAAATGGTCAATGAAACCCGTAAGATTTTCGATGATCCCCAGATCCGCATCAGCGCCACTTGTGTTCGAGTTCCGGTGCTGCGAGCTCACTCAGAAGCGATTAATCTAGAGTTTGCTCAACCCATGTCTGTCGCCACAGCCAAGGAGTTACTGGCTAATGCGCCGGGAGTGCAACTGGTGGAAGATTGGCAGGCAAATTATTTTCCTATGCCGATAGATGCTACGGGTAAGGACGATGTACTGGTGGGGCGAATTCGACAAGACTTGTCTCATCCCAGTGGATTAGAGATTTGGTTGAGTGGTGACCAAATTCGCAAAGGGGCAGCGTTGAATGCGGTACAAATTGCCGAGTTGTTGGTGGAACGAAATTGGTTAAAGCCAGCAACAGCAATGATGGGGTGAATTAAACCTACTTAAATCTGTGTAAACAGATTGATTCACCCACCAGGGGCAGGATTAGACCTACGTTAGAGCGGTCAAGACACCTACGAATTTGCTAGTTCGCTCTTCTCTGTCGGTTGAGATTAAGGAATGCTCGAAAGGTTTATAGAGCAAGTGTTTCAACCCGAACAAGCCAGACTCTAACATCCCCGAAGCACACATTACTTAAGGACTGGTCAAACCGACCAATTATGTCAAACTACGTTTTTCTAATTGATGCCAACAAAAAACCGATGAATCCGATTCATCCCGCTCACGCTCGGAAACTGATGGAAGCAGGCAAAGCCGCCGTCTTCCGTCGTTACCCGTTCACACTGATCATGAATCGAGTGGTAGAGAATATTGTCACCTATCCACTCACGCTTAAGATTGACCCAGGTTCCAAAACAACCGGAATTTCACTTGTGAGCAACCGGGATGAGGTGATTTGGGGTATGGAACTAGAACATCGAGGGCAACAGATTAAGGACTCTCTGTTAACTCGCCAAGCTGTTCGCAGAGGACGGAGACAGCGCAATACTCGATACCGCCAAGCTCGGTTTCTCAACCGTAGACGACCTAAAGGTTGGTTAGCACCTTCTCTGTTGCACCGTGTTCTAACAACTGAGACTTGGGTAAAGCGACTCATAAGGTTTGCTCCAATTGCTGAAATCAGACAGGAGTTAGTTCGATTTGATACTCAGCAAATGGAAAACCCAGAGATTTCTGGCGCAGAGTATCAGCAAGGAACTCTTGCGGGCTACGAAGTCCGTGAATACCTTTTAGAGAAATGGGGACGCAAGTGTACCTATTGCTTGAAAGAAAATGTTCCGTTGCAGGTTGAGCATATTCTGGCGCGAGCAAAGGGTGGAACAGACCGTGTTTCCAACCTATGTTTGGCGTGTGAAAAGTGCAACATAAAAAAGGGAACAAAGGATATTCGGGACTTCCTTAAAGGTAAACCTGACTTGGTTTCTCGTATCCTCAAACAGGCTTCATCACCTCTCAAAGATACTGCGGCGGTTAACGCAACGCGCTGGAAACTGTTCGAGACGTTATCTCGGACTGGGCTTGTTGTAACGACCGGGACAGGCGGACAAACTAAGTACAACCGTACTCGGCTAGGGCTTCCCAAGACACATTGGCTGGACGCTGCCTGTGTTGGCGTAACAGAAACGCTTTATCTCTTGACTCAAAAGATTTTGCAAGTCAAAGCAACGGGGCATGGTACTCGTCGGCTATGTCGGATGGATAAATTCGGCTTCCCCTGCTCCAAGCCGCGCCAATCGTACAAAACACCGTGGAAAACAGGTGATATTGCTCGAACCCTTGACGGAGTTGTTGGTCGCGTTGTCGTTCAAAACGAGAAACGCATCGAGGTTCGCGTGAATGGTAAACGTTGCTACTGTAAACCTGATCAGGTTAAACCTATGCACAGAAAGGATGGGTATAGTTATGCCGAGATTTGCACAGAATTTTAGCCAACTGGAGAACCGCTTATTAATTTGTCATTGGTCTGATGTTCTTTGTTCTATCCTGTGGCAAAGCTGTTGTGTTTCTATTGTCGTTAGTTCAGAGTTGATTTTAGCTCTATCCCTAATGACTAATGACTAATGACTAATGACCAATGACCAATGACCAATGACCAATGACTAACGACCAAATAGGAGTGAAATAAGGGTGGTCAATTTTGGACGTGTATTAACGGCAATGATTACGCCGTTTAAAGAAGACGGCAGTGTGAATTATCAGGTTGCTGAGAAATTAGCGGCTCACTTAGTGGAACAGGGTACCGATACCGTTGTCGTCTGTGGTACGACGGGTGAATCACCGACACTGACATGGGATGAAGAGTCTCAGTTATTTCAGGTCGTGCAGAAAGCGGTGGCGGGAAAAGCCAAGGTAATTGCTGGCACAGGGTCAAATTCTACCCAAGAAGCGATCTCAGCCACCCAAAAAGTCGCTAAACTAGGGGTAGATGGTTCATTACAAGTTGTTCCCTATTACAATAAACCCCCACAAGAGGGACTCTATAATCATTTCCAGGCAGTTGCAAAATCTAGTCCTGACTTGCCTGTGATGCTCTACAATGTACCGGGTCGCACGGGTCAAAACCTCCAACCGGAAACCGTTGCCCGTTTAGCGGAAATTCCCAATATTGTAGCGATTAAAGAGGCGAGTGGTAGCTTCGAGCAAGGCAGTCAAGTACGGCGTCTGACGCCACCGGATTTTGCCATTTACTCAGGAGAAGATTCCTTTACCTTAGCCTTATTAGCACTAGGGGCAAGTGGAGTCGTCAGTGTTTCCTCCCATCTCGTTGGTCTAGAACTCCGGCAGATGATCCAGGCTTTCCAAGCGGGTCAAACTGACCTAGCCAGAGACATTCACTTAAAGCTTTTTCCGTTATTTAAAGTATTGTTTTGTACTGCCAATCCTATTCCACTCAAAGCTGCATTAAAACTTCAAGGATGGGACGTCGGTTCAACGCGCCCACCATTGAGTGAGCTGCCGATGGAATTGGAACAACAAGTCAAGACGGTTCTCCAAGACCTTTCTTTACTTTAAATTGCCATTCATGTTGTTGATGTAGATGTATAGGAGAGTTAAATTTACCGTAAAATAAATACAACGAAACATTTATCTATGAACTACTCTTGATTTTTGGGCTAAAGTAGCCTATTATCTGCTCCTTGCCCATTGAGGTGCTAGAGAGATAATTTATCGATGATTCCATAGTTTTTATCGATAAACTCTAGAAACCAGCTCAGTTTTTTAATAAAACTTGTGAATCAAGTTGAATTAATGACAGCAGGCATTGAGCCAAGGATACCATTTTGAATGGTAACCTCGTGTTCTTTATTGTCTGGATTTTTATAGCCGTTCTTAATGATGGATCACATCTTATGTTTTTTCTTTCCGATAGGTTCACTGATAACTCAAATAAGAAAAGCTACCATTTCTGACCAAGTTGAGTTAGTCTAGATTAAATAAGACAAGTTTATCGCCCAGAAAATATTTCCTAAGAAATGGCAATTTTCAATTCAGGTTTAAGGTTGTAATTAATGAGTAATAGAACTCTCAAAGGAGGCAAATTGACTAGCAAAAAATCTTCACCCGCTCTAAAAATTATTCCCTTAGGTGGGCTGCATGAAATTGGCAAAAATACCTGCATTTTCGAGTTCAACGACGAAATTATCCTTTTGGATGCAGGATTAGGATTTCCCAATGATGAAATGCACGGGGTTAATATCGTTCTACCCGATATGACCTATTTGCGAGAAAATCGCCATAAAATTAAGGGCATGATTGTCACTCATGGTCACGAAGATCATATTGGTGGACTTCCCTATCACTTGAAGCAATTCGATATTCCCGTCATTCACGGACCTAGACTGGCGATGGCGCTGCTGAAAGGCAAACTTGAGGAGGCTGGAGTTAGCGATCGCACCAAGTTAAATTCCGTGAGTCCTCGTGACATGGTGCGGATCGGTTCTTACTTTATGGTTGAATATATTCGCAACACTCACTCCATTGCCGATAGTTTTACCGTAGCGATTCACACCCCCATTGGCGTCGTTGTCCACACCGGAGACTTCAAAGTTGATCATACCCCCGTCGATGGTGAATACTTTGATTTTCAACGATTAGCCGAACACGGGGAAAAAGGTGTCCTTTGTCTCCTCAGCGATTCCACCAATGCCGAAGTTCCCGGACACACCCCGTCTGAAGCGTCTGTTTATCCCAATCTGGATCGTATTTTCTCCCAAGCACCGGGACGAATACTGGTCACCACATTCGCCTCATCAGTTCATCGAGTGCAACTGATCTTAGATCTGGCACAAAAACAAAACCGCGTAGTGTCTGTTGTCGGTCGATCCATGCTCAATGTTATTGCCCAAGCTCGTAATCTGGGGTATATAAAATGTCCCGATAGCTTATTCGAGCCACTCCACGCCGCCAATAGTTTACCCCCAGAAAAAGTATTAATTCTCACCACTGGATCTCAAGGTGAACCTTTAGCTGCTCTCACCCGTATTTCCAAAGGGGAACACCGGAAACTGAAAATTCAAGAGGGTGACACGGTAGTCTTCTCCGCGAATCCCATTCCCGGTAATACGATCGCGGTTGTCAATACCATTGATCGCCTAATGATGCAAGGAGCAAATGTTATCTATGGACGCCATCAAGGAATTCACGTTTCCGGTCATGGCGCTCAAGAAGATCATAAACTAATGCTCGCCTTAACCCGACCCAAATTTTTCATGCCTGTTCACGGGGAACACCGGATGTTGATCCAACATGGCAAAATGGCGCAAAAGATGGGTATCCCAGCGGAAAATATCGTGATTACCAATAACGGCGATATGGTAGAATTAACCGAAAATAGCATTAGTGTTGTCGGTCAAGTCCCCTCCGGTATTGAGTTAGTTGATCGCTCCGGTATCGTGCATCATGAAGTCCTCAAAGAACGTCAGCAGTTAGCGGGAGACGGTGTAGTAACTGTCGCCGCCGCCGTGAGTTGGGAGGGTAAACTCCTTGCCCAACCCGAAATTCACCTGCGGGGTGTCGTGGCTAGTGTGGAGAAATCCCTACTCCAGCAGTTAGTAATTAAGCGGATTGAGCGGACATTGAGTGAGCAGTGGACAGACTTTGCCAAATCCTTAGATGGCAAAAAACAACCAGAAGTTGACTGGACAGGATTGCAACAGAAAATTGAGGGGGATTTAGAACGGTTAACTCGTCGCGAACTGCAAAGTCGTCCTCTCGTAGTATTCTTACTGCAAAATCCAGAGGAAGCACCTGTGAAAACGGTAGGACGTCGTCGCCAGCGTACAGCGGCTAAGGCGGCTTCTTAGATTATTCCGGCTGTAGAGACGTACCATGGTACGTCTCTACAATATTGATAGGATGCCATCAAGTCTTATATAGCAACCGCCATAGCGGTTAGGACACATCATTTAGTAGAGACGTTCCGCCGGAACGTCTCTACTACAGCTATATATTATCTATCGAGTACCAATTCGGGTCACTACTGGTCTTTCAGGGTTACTTAAATCCAATCTGTAATCTGTCAGGGGTACAGGATAATTTTGTCCTTCCCTGATGGTAACAATAAAGACAGTATCGCTGTTTTCATCCCTGACGATATTCTCAACAAATTGATAGTCAAATTCACTGGTATTTAATGGTTTCGCTTCGGCAAAATTGGGTTGAGATATACAAAAAATTGATGCACCATCTTGATAGGTTGCTGCTGATAGCCAATACCTTTGACCTTGAGCGATAAACTCAGATGTGTAGGTAACGCGGAAGCTGTCTATCCGGTCGAGGGTTTGGTTAGGAAGACAGCGATCATCAACATATAATTCATCGCCATTACCATTAATTGCTAGATTGGATAATTGAGTATTAGGACGCAAGAGAATACCCGAATCAACAGATATGTCATCAGTAATTACAGCTATACCATTTAGAGTGTTGCCAGGTTCTACCTCTGGTGCTACTGACGGGTTAGAAGGATAAGCCTGACCATCAAACTGCATTCGTGCGTAGTACAGTTTTTGAGTATAATCATCACCCTGGCGCACTATTTTAGAATACGGGAAAACTATATCATTCCATCCATTTGTGCGTTGATTAGTCACTAGGATAGGAGATGGACTTACAGTCATTTCTGTCACTAACCGATAATCTTGACCATCTTGAGTAAAAATCAAGGTATTACAGCCTCCCGAACCACAAGTATATTTTCCCACTAAATAAACTATTGCTTCCGGCTGTTTATCACCATTAATATCAACAAAGTTATAGTAGTAGCGGCTATAGTCATCCGGCTCAACCCGTTTCGCATAATCGGGCATCGTTTGTAAAATAGCTTGTTCTAGCTGTGGGTTTGGTTCGGTTTCAGATAGGAGATACTGAATTTCCCCTATTTTTACATCCTCTGTATCCTGTAGAGGGTCGCTCAAGGCTTGCATTTGAGTGTTACTATCGAAACTGGAAGCAAAATTATCCTGACTTTCTTCTGTTTTAAATGGGCTACTTAACGTTGGAGTTGACGTAGGTATTTGAGCCGATAAAACCCAGTTTTCTTAATATCTGGGTGATTACCAACAGAACCGAAACACTTGGAATACACCAGCTTTTGCTCATCTGAAGTTTACAGAACGTGCAAAATTCGCGTTGAAACTTCACTAAACCTTTACGGACATTCATCCGGTGTAAATGCCAGAGTAGTTGTAGGTGGATAACAAGTAGTTTAGTTGGTTTGTTGCTAGCACAGGAAAGAGTTATGAGTGTATCTGATTTTACAACAAAGAAACTGATTTTTACGAAGTGGGTTTGGATTGAGCCAAAACAGCCATCCTCAACTCCAATCCAACCCCCCCAACCGAAACAAGGGTTCGATTTGCTCAAACCGATGAAACAGTGGATTGATGGGTTTGAAGTCCATAATCCCCAACTGGCGCACTTGATCTGCCATCTGATCCCCGCCCAATGTCCCTTCGAGCGCGACATTAAACTATTTGGGCATACCCTGTTTCACATTCCCCCCTTGTGTAAGCTGAATCCCTTCTATGAGGAAGTTGTGGGATTACGCTTCCGGGCGTTGTGCTATTTAGCCGATGAATGTGGTGAAGATATTTCCGCTTACTGCTAAAATTCCAAAACTGGGAATTTTAATGTTAGGCGCGGAATCCTTGATCACACAGCATGGCAATCATTGCTCTGAAAGCCTGGTATCTCCAGGACTACGAACCAATTAGAGAACTGGAGAAACGCCCTCACGATTTGCGGTTGAGCAAAAACAGCTTGCTCAAATCAGGGTTAAGGGCTGACTTCTTAGACGATAGTCAGGATGTCAAACAATCGGAATGGTTTGGACGCTACCTGGATGGGGAAACGGTGGAGTTTTACATCGAAGGGAGCGGTGGCTACGCCATTTCTAATATTGATTTGATCTCCCACGAGATTTACTTCACTAAGCAAGAGGTAATGGCGCAACTTGAGCCAATTATCTTTTTGAGTCATCAAACTGAATGCTCTCGTGCCAGTGAAGCGCTACGGGATAGCCTCAATGATACCCTAGAGGGCTTCAATCAGCGATCGCGTATTCCCCTAACCCTAGAACAGTCTCGTCGCCCTGCGGGTGAACCGATGCGCCTCAGCAGTACCCAGATGCGCCACATCCGTAAGAGTTTGCTGTTTATCGCCGATGGTACCGCGATCGCGAAAGTGGACAGAGAACAGACACCTCTGGTGATTCCCAATCCCCAAGTCTGTGTCGAAATCGGTTACGCCCTCACCAGCAAGCGCCGCGAACAAATTTTACTGGTACAGATGGAACGCCCCGATTTACCGGGACAGTTTCCCTTTGATGTTCCCCAGCACCAGCAGCTATTATTTCGCCAACCTGAGGATTTACAAAAGACCTTGCCTGTGGTATTAGAAACATTACTGCAACGGTTTAATTTATGGACGTGATTTATCCCTCATGGTCACAGATAATAATTGGGATGGATTGAGGAGAAAATTTTATGCCTAGAACTCCAGATGAGTTTGCCGTTCACATTCTTATGGCTGGCGGTCACCGGGAAGAGGTGCGTTTTACCACGATTCAAGAGTTTCAGAAATGGTACAGTGGTGAACTCGTACCCAAATCTGAGTCTAAGGACTTTATCAACGTCCCGATTAAAAATATTCAGGGCGAATATATGGTGATACGCCCTTCCAGCGTTTTAGCGATTCGGGTGGAACCCATCTTCGGGGGTAGCGTCGAGCGATTTTAGGATGAAGTCTTTTGTCATTGGTCATTGGTACAACATCCAATGGCTAATGATTAATGATACGACGTCAAAGTTTGGACAAGCATGAGAAAACAACTGACGAGTCTCTCCCTGAGTTTAGGGATATTGTTATTCAGTGGCAGTAGTTTGGCTGTTCCTGATGTTCCCTTAGAACGAATCAATCCCGATACCTCATCGGTGACACTGAACTCACTGGGGTTTGATCAGCAACTCTGGGGGACTCCTGAACAACCTGGCGATCGGCAAGCCTTACTTAAGTCGATTGACCATAGCCTGCGCTATCTGGCGACGCCGACAGCAGCCGCCGCCTACCAAAACTATTCCATCCCCGGAATAACCTTGGAACGAGTGCGCCGTTCTCTGGTGCGATTTCGTCAACTTCTGCTCACATCCAATTCCCCGGCTGAACTGCAAGCGGCGGTAAATCGCGAGTTTGAGGTTTATCAGTCGGTGGGAAATGATGATCAGGGAACGGTTTTATTTACGGGGTACTTTGAACCCATTTATGCAGCGAGTCGTACCCCTAGTGCCGAGTATCGCTATCCCCTGTACCGTTTACCGACAAACTTTAATACCTGGAAAACCCCTCACCCAACTCGCGCTGATTTAGAAGGCGTGGATGGGTTTGGTGAAAATAGTCCCCTGAATGGGTTAGAACTCGTCTGGTTGCGCGATCGCCTCCAGGCGTTTTTGATTCATGTTCAGGGTTCTGCCCGGTTGCAATTGCCCGATGGGAGTGTGATGAGTGTTGGGTATGCGGGGAAGACTGATTATCCTTACACCAGTGTGGGGCGAGAATTGGTCAAAGATGGCAAGTTGCCTCTGGAAGGGTTAACCTTACCCGTGTTACTTGATTATTTCAGTCAATTTCCCAGTGAACTGGATCAGTATTTACCTCGGAATCAAAGTTTTGTCTTCTTCCGAGAAACCAATGGCGCACCCGCTACCGGAAGCCTAGGTGTGCCTGTGACAGCCGAGCGATCGATTGCTACGGATAAATCTTTAATGCCTCCAGGGGCGTTGGCGTTGATTCAAACTCGGATTCCCTATCCTAATGCTCAAGGACAACTGGAATCGCGGTGGGTGAGTCGCTATGTTCTAGATCAAGATACAGGAAGTGCGATTAAAGGACCCGGACGAGTGGATATCTTTATGGGGACAGGAGTTTTGGCGGGCGATCGCGCTGGCGTCATTGGCGGGAATGGAAACCTGTACTATTTATTGCTGAAGGATTCCAGATGATTGGAGATTTAGGGCGACCCGACCTAATTAAATGGAGTGGTGTTGTCAATTAAATCAAGCGGGTCATTCCTACAGGAGGATGATCGGGGTTTTGACTTTGGTCTTAGGGATGCACCCAAGGTTTGCGATCGCCTCACCTTATTATCCCGATATTATCCCGATCTGGAGACGCGATCGCACATCCATTAAACCTCAATAACTGGGCTAGGACAGGGCGACCCGACCTAATTAAATGGAGTGGTGTTGTCAATTAAATCAAGCGGGTCGCCCCTACGGGAGGATGATCGGGGTTTTGGCTTTGGTCTTAGGGATGCACCCAAGGTTTGCGATCTCCTCACCTTATTATCCCGATATTATCCCGATCTGGAGACGCGATCGCACTACAATGGGGCTAAGATAAATTGATGTAGGGGCGGGTTTCACGATTACCGTTTTTGACCTCACCCCAATGCAACTAAACCCGCCCTGACTAAGGTAACAGGGGGTAATCAAGGCGGATTTGATAGAATCTGATCCATCAGTATCCTGCGATCGCACACCCTTTAAACCCACTCAACTCAATCAGCCATTTCCGATTAAAAGTTCCCCCAAAACCTGGTAGACTACCAGGGACTCCCCACTAGAGTAAACGCACTCCAATAATAAGGATGAGTAAGTTCCTGATCCGGTAATTCAGTTAACTGGGGAGGTAGGGGAAAGATACCATTCTGCGTCACAATTTGACCCTTTTCTAATCGAACTTCTCCCTGAATCATTGCGACTTGTGCCTGTCGCAAGGCTTCAGCTTTAATTGGGGCTTGTTTTAACTGTTGATAAAATGTGGTCATCAGTCCTAATGTCCCAGTATCACTGACATACCAGAGACTACCCAATGCCGATTTTACCCCAGCTTGTACCGCTAATCCGGTAAATCCTAATTCTGCTTCCTCATCCCCTAAGGCTGAACGACAGGCACTTAATACCATTAGTTCTATCGGGGGATTATCTAATTTTAATTCCCGCAATTTGTCTAGGGTTAATCGGGTATGCCAAAACTGAATATAGGAGTTACTCGGTTTTCCGGGTTTGAATTCCCCATGGGTGGCTAGATGGAGAATGCCAAAAGGTTGACTAGCCCGGGCTTGTTTAAGATTTTCTAGGGTAAAATCTTGATTCAGAAAAGATGTACCTGACCATAATTGATTGGTAATAATCGATAACTCTTTGGGGACAGCAGGTAAAGGGTTTTGTTCTTCAAATTTAGATGCGCCCATGGCTAAGATAGTAGCATTTCGGATATCCACATAACGGGTATCGGTGAGGCTAAAACTTGGCATTAATCCCACGCTATAGTTCTCGATAATAAATTGGTTTCCGTCATAAAGTGTGGCAATAGGGAGGGAACGTAAACCACTATCCATAACAAAGCTGAGATTATTAATCTGTTGAGCTTGTAACTCTTCTGCAATGGGGGAAACTAACCAATCATAAAGTTGTTTCGCCGACTCTTTATAAGGACGCGGAATGCGAACATCGGTGACAGCGCGACGTAGTTGTTGTACTTGTTGCATCACTTTGTCCCGTGTTGCACCGGGAACAGGACGGCGAATGATGTCTCCAGAGGCAGTAACTAGGACGAGTTCCAGTTGGTCACTGGGTTGAGGATTGGGGTTACTAGAAAGTTGTTGGCGTTGAGGGGTGGAAGGATTAAATTGCCAAATAATTTCGGTTTTGTCTTTAGGATTGGGTTTTTCTGTAGTTGGGGTTTGGGGTTTAAAGAAGGCGTAAATTAAGGCAGGTTTTATGCCAGTTTGTTGTTCAATTTGACTCAGTGTCGTTTGCACTTGTTCAGGCGTAGCCGTTTGGGTATTACTAATCCCTAAGTGGCTTTCATACGCATTCGTGAAATCGCCTTCTTGTTGAGTCAGTTCAGCTTCAGCGGTTGGAGTAGTTGTGTTGGTTGTGGATAAGACTGCGATTGGACTACTTTCGTCTGAGATGCTATCTTCCTCGGCAGATTCGTTAACTTGATTGGGTTGAGTGATATTAACCGGATTTATCGGGGGATCATCGACGGTACTGGTGGGAATATCACCGCGAATAATTGCAATATTTCCTTCTCGGTGAGTCAGGGGAAAGGAACGCAGTGGGATAATACTAATGTCTCCACTGGTGAGAACGCCAGCCGTACCATTAATTTCTGCATCACCGACTTTAAAGGGTGTGAGTGCGTCACCTCCATGGCGAATGGTAATATCTCCCCCACCGTTACTACCAGCCGTGGAGATACTGGCGTCTATCCCATTTTGGTCAGTAAAGGTGTCTGTGGCGCGGAAGTATTTGCCTGCGGTGATATCGACGTTACCCCCTGTACCATTATCACCACCTTGAGCGTTAATCGAAGTTACCTGAATATCGCCGATAGGGTCAAGGGTAACATGACCCCCATCACCGGAACTCCCACTGGTATTAATTGCACCTGTGGTTATCTCTAATTCAGCTTGAATGACAATATCGCCACCCGTCAATCCAGAACTATTCAGATTTGCGATCGCCAATTTACCCGAATTTGCGTTAAGGTATATATCCCCCCCATCTCCCGTGGGGTTACTGGTATTTAAGGTAACCCCAACCCCTTTCAAATCAGTTGTGTTGAGGGTAACGGTTCCGCCACGGGTTTGAATAATGCCGGAACCGGACAAGACGGTAGGATTAGAACTATTGACCGAAATATCGCCGCCACTGGTTGTCAGTGTTAGCGCACCGACGGTAAGATTGCCTGTAGTAATCGCACCATTGTTGCTGGTAATGGTAAGAGTGCGATCGCGATTGATAATGTCATCGGTAATAATATCTTGATTCGCCAGCAAGGTAATCGTCGCATTCCCCTCTCCGGTGATGGTTCCGGCGGTGGTATTGATGGAACCTGAACCCACAGGTGCTTGTAATGTAACCGGGGTTTGAAATGTAATATCATCGGCTAGGGTAATTGCACCACTGCTAGTTGTTCCCCCAATGGTGATTGAGGTAAATGTATTTTGTAGAGAATTCAGTTCTGATGCGGTTAAATCTAAAATACTTGTGCTACCACTATCCGCACCTCCGAGTTGAATCCCTTGGGTTGGAGTCAATGGTTGTAGGGTTAAAGTTCCGGTTCCAGAGATATTGCCTGTAAAATTAAGCTCATCGCCGATTAAGGTAAGATTTCCTGCACCTCCATTAATAGTGCTGCTGATAGTCGCCGGGTTATTGAATTGGAAGGTATCATCTAAGGTTCCACCTGTCAAGTTAGAAAAGTCACTAAAGGTGAGTCCGTTAACTGTACCGCTATTGCTTCCGGTAATCGTCCAAGTGTTAGTGGTGTTATTAGCAATTAGGGTACTGGTTGCATTTGCGGTTCCTTGGACTTGTTCGATATTTACCCCACCCAACGCGGCTAAGTTTACAGTTAGGGGACTGGTATAGGCTGAATAGTCTAGGGTATCTGTTCCTGCACCGCCATCAACGTTTCCGGTAAAGGTTACGCCATCATTGAAACTAAACGTATCATTATTATTCCCCCCTGTCAGGTTGTTAATTGCGGTAAAGTTACTGCCATTAATAGTGCCAGCATTAGAGTTGGTTAAATTCCAAGTGTTCGGTGCATTGCTAGCAATTATTGTATTGTTTCCTCCACCCCCGTCAATGGTTCCCGAAAATGTAACGTTTTCATTAAACTGAAATGTATCATTATTACTCCCTCCGGTCAGATTTGAGAAAGTATTGAAAGTAATTGTGCCATTAATCGTGCCGCTATTGCTATTCGTAATCGTCCAATTATTGGCAGTGTTATTGGCAACTAGGGTACTGGTAGCGTTAGCGGTTCCTTGAACTTGTTCGATATTTACCCCACCCAACGCGGCTAAATTGACGGTTAGGGGACTGGTATAAGCGGAGTAGTCTAGGGTATCTGTTCCTGCACCGCCATCAACGTTTCCGGTAAAGGTAACGCCATCATTAAAACTAAATGTGTCGTTATTACTTCCCCCTGTAAGGTTATTAATTGCGGTAAAGTTACTGCCATTAATAGTGCCAGCATTAGAGTTGGTTAAATTCCAGGTGTTCTGGGTGTCACTAGCAATTATTGTATTGTTTCCTCCACCCCCGTTGATGGTTCCGTTAAACGTGACTCCAGTATTCAATTGAAATGTATCGTTAGCATTACCGCCACTCAAGTTAGTAAAATCTACAAAACTCAAGGTTCCATTAACCGTTCCAGCATCATTAGCTGTAACATTCCACATATTTGCTGTATCTGTGCCAATTAAGGTGCTACCCGTATTGCCAATAACTGACTCAATACTTTCTGCACCAATTGACGCTAAATTTACTGTGACCGGATTATTGTTACTGGAATAGTTGAGGGTGTCCATACCCTCTCCACCATCAATTGTGCCACTAATTGTCGCGTTGTTGATAAATCTAAATAAGTCATCTTGATTGCTGCCAACCAAATTCTGAATATTTAAAAATATAGGTATTTTTTCGACAATAATATCATCCCCTAAAAACTTAGCATTGCCGCCATTATCTTCATTGATATCCCAATAATTAATGCTGTCTGATTCAATTGTGTTGTTGCCGCCCACACCGTCAACAGTCAGATTAAAGAAAAACCCATTACTATTGAAAATGAATGTGTTATCTCCCTGCCCACCACCAATAGTAATCGAGCTAAAACCATTGACTAAATTATCAAGTTCTGTTTCAGTCAAATCTAATGCTGTTGTATTATTGTCAGAGGTGCCAATAACAATTGTTTGATCCGGTGTAAACGGTTCCAGTCGAATCGTTCCACCGTTACTGGTTGCACCAATGTTAATTTCATCGCTGGTGACAATAATCATTCCCCCCTCTGATGAATCAGTGGCATTGATTGCATCACCTATAGTAGCACTGACACCAGCAATAACAGTGATATCACCTGCAATTGCTGTACCTTCATCAGTACTCGCCGAAGCATTTAATCCTTGAACAGTAATTGCACCATTGTTGCTAGTTAGGTCAATTGTTCCACCTACTGCATCCTCTGTGCCAAAGAAACTTTCACCAAAAGAGTCGATTTGACCTGTATTAATATTACCATTCGTACTTATGGAGATTACACCACCCAATATACCAGTTGAGTCAATCTGACCTGTGTTAATCTCCTCTGTTGCTGTTAGGTTAATCGCGCCACCAGCACCGCTATAAGGTGAACCAGAAGATCGGATATCAGCGGTTTGAATACCACCGCTATTACTTATAATCGTAATCGCTCCGCCATTATAATAACTACCGGTGTTGATTTGAAAGATATCAATATTATCCTCAGCATACAGGGTAACATCGCCACCATCATTATCCGCACCAGTGACACTGATGTCACCTTGAACAGCGATCGTACCATTATTACTCCTGAAATTAACAGTACCTCCTGTACCAAAACCACCAATAGCGTTTATATCACTCGTTACTAAAATATTCCCAGCAGCATTAAGGTTGATATTGCCACCCTTGTCGCCTCCCCCCCCGTTATTGCCCCCCGTAGTATCTATACCATCTGGAATCCAAATATTTCCATTACTACTGCTAATTGTTACATTTCCCCCAGATCCACTGGTAGAAGCTGCAGTATTTAAAGGAGCATCACCAAAATCATCGATGATAATGTCATCCGCAGCAGAGATAGTAACATATCCGCCAATACCACCACCGGTGCTAGAGTTGACACGCTCTAAATTAACTCCACCATTGATACTGTTAATTGTAATGGCTCCACCGTTGCCATTACCAAACACTGCCAGAGAAAAGATAGAGTCTGTCACCGTGATATCACCATCAGCATTGAGGGTAATTTCCCCACCATTACCATCTGAGGAACGAGCTTCGAGTGTCTCAGCACTGATGCTCCCGTTGGCGGAGGTGATACTGATATCACCTCCGTTATCACTAGAGTTGACAAAGGTACTAATCTCACCTAAAGTTACACTTCCTCCAGCCGAAATGATAATATCCCTAGATTCAGCCCTGATGGTATCTCCAGTATTCATTGAAAAGTTACCAATTCCGTCTTCATCCGAGTCAGCTATGAACTGAATTGAGCTGCCAGAGCCAAAGCCAAAAGTTAAAGAATTGTCATCTAAATCATTAATGGTGATATTGTTTGTTGCTTCCAAAACTACATTAGTTGTAGCAGGTAAAGTCTCTAAAGCCGTTTCAGAAATGGTGAAATTGTTAGGTAAACCATCTCCTGATAGAATCTCACCTAGGGAAGATCCTACGGGTACACCTAAATTCAGTTGAGCATCATCCGCTCCAGCGCTACCGTTAACGATAGTCAGATTAACTGGATCAAGGAGTAGCGTACCTAGGTTACCATTAACAGCACTGGTATCTACAAAGCCTTGAAATAGCAGGTTTTGCTTCCCTGAAACTTCAACCAATCCACCATCTCCAGTATTATTGCCACCACGAGCACTAATGTTTCCATAGAATCCAGTCGTATCATCTGCCCAAACAATGACTTTACCCCCATCCCCTTCTGTTAAAGCATCAGCATGAATCACGGAGTCACTACTTACAAACGTGCGAGAGGCATTTGGCACAAAATCTTTCCCTTGATACCCGCCACCAATGCGAACATTGCCTCCACCATTCATCCCATAAGCGTCTATATTGGCAGAAATTAAACCAACTTTATTGCCAATAACATTAATTTCACCGCCAGTTGCTGATGAGGGCGCACGTCGGTGCGCCCCTACAGGTTCTACAGAAGAAACATCAATTGTGCCAGAAACGATCGCAACCCCTGTCTCCTGCGGTAAAATGACCCCAGTATCGGCTAATTTAACCTCTCCCGATCGCGTTACATCAAGCCTAGTCTCAACATCCTCCTTACCGGTTAACAACTCAGGTAAATCTAGAGGGGTAACGGGTAAGGGTTCTCCCATACCATTCGTGGGTTGTTCAATTTCTAAGGATAGTAATTTTCCTGGCTGAGATATCTTGACTAAATTGGAACCCGGAACCGCTGCAACGGTAACGGTTCCTCCTGTCGCTGTGATTGTTCCCGTATTGATTACAGTACCGCCGAGTAAGGTGATAGTTTGCCCGGGTGATACGGATAAATCACCAGCATTAACAATAGTTCCAGGTTGGGATACGTTAAAAGAAAACTGATTGGGTGTGCCAATTAACGTCTGATAGTTATTCGCACCACTGGCATTAAACCAACTGTTATTCTCAAATCCAATCCCTGTGGCGGTTGTAGCGGTAAAATCAGCGGGAACGTTTAAACTCGCACCTTCCCCAAAAATAATTCCCGCCGGATTCATTAAATATAAATTAGGCGTTCCCCCAGTCACCTGAATCAAACCGTTAATAATCGACGCATTTCCCCCCGTGACGCGACTGAGAATATTTTCCAGGTTAGGATTTGCCAGAAAATTGGCAATTTGGTTCGCATCTAAGCCAAACTGCTCAAAACTATGGAATAAATTACTCCCCTCTCCAGAAACACTGCCACCGTCAATATTATATTGGATACCATTTTGTGTAACATTTGTACCCGTACCGTCTGCGGCTGGGGTGATGGATTGGGCTAGGGCGGCGGAATCTCCAATTAGTGCCGCAACTCCACAGAGAATCGCTTGGCATAGAGACACAAGAGTAAACAAGCAGCGGAAAACCAACCCAGACGATTTCATAATGGACAATCTTTTTCGTGCTATTTTAGATAGTTTCGCTTATTCTTAATCATTGGGGGCTTATGTATTAATAAAATGATACAACATTTATTCTATTGTTAATACATCAATCGTAGGGGTGCATAGACGTGCATTGGTGTCAACTTAAGGCGAAAACTAATGCTGGCAAGGTTTTAAGCTGTGTCTATTTACTCCTCGACATTTCCCCCTCATCCCCTAACCCCAACTCCGGACCCCCCTCGTTCCCCCCTACCCCCCTCGTTCCCCCCTACAAGAGGGGGGAGGACTAAGGATGCTTCGCTTTTTTGGCACGGGGGAGGACTAAGGATGCTTCGCTTTTTTGGCACGGGGGAGGACTAAGGATGCTTCGCTTTTTTGGCACGGGGGAGGACTAAGGATTCTTCGCTTTTTTGGC
>NZ_JAVKBY010000206.1:0-22139 GCF_040222985.1 Coleofasciculus sp. F4-SAH-05 | reverse complement strand
CAAGCTAGGACTTGGGGAACTCCAACAACCTGCACAATCTTTTTTAGAAACGGTAAGTGGTATGCGTCAATTACCGTGCAGTGCAATCCGACTCGCCAAACAGGTACAGGTTCAATTGGAATAGATTTAGGTTGCCAAGATGCAGTAACGCTTTCAACTGGCGAGAAAATTGCTAAACCAGATTTTATTAAGGAGGGGCACAAGAAAGTTAAGGTAGCCTCAAAGCGGTTAAGACGCAAGAGACCACCTAATAGAAACAAGAAAGTTTTGGGTTCAAGACGATGGAAAAAAGAACGAAAACGGATTTCTAAACTTCAGAGCAAGATATCCCGACAACGAGAAGATTGGCTGCACAAAACAACCAGCAAGATAGTTAGCAGTAATAGCCTAATTGCTGGAGAGCAGTTAAATGTCAAGGGCATGACTCGAAAAGCCAAGAAGGGCAAGCGCAAGAAACAAAAAGCCGGGTTAAATCGGTCTATTCTCGACGTTGGGTTTGGCATAATCGGTGATTTGTTAACCTACAAAGCTGCGGAAGCTGGTGGGTTTTATGTCGAGTCACCAACTAGAACGCTCAAACCAACTCAACGGTGTGCTAAATGTTGGGAATTAACGCCTAAGACTTTAGCTGATAGAGTTCATGTTTGCTCTAATCCCGACTGTAACCATGTTGAGGACAGAGATGTTAATGCCGCCCAAGTTAATGAGATTTGGGCAAGGGGTTTGGAACGAGCCTCTTTAGACGCCGAGTCGCCTAGCTCTACTGATTGCTCCAAGCATGAAGCAGCCATCGGCGAAGAAACGTCAGAAACAGCGACTTCAACGAAGTAAGTCGCTGTAGTTCATAAAGAGAGGTAATCAAACCTCTCCTTCCTATCTCAGCAGATTTTAAGCCTTTGCGACTTAGTAGTAACCTCGGCTACGACCACTTTCACCGGGCTTATAGATAATAAAGCTCAAAACTTGGCACTGCTTAATGTTATCAAAACCCACAACGCGGATATAGTTGTCGCGATAGTCAGAGCGACAAGCATCTACCTCAGCCATAACTTCTTTAGGCGAAGTGGCGTTGAACAGGGGCAGCTTCCACATTGTCCAGTAGTGCTGTGTCGGTTCAGAGGTTTCGCTAAATTCGATCGCGGGAATATAACCCTGATCCAAAATGTATTCAATTTGGCGGACAATTTGCTGATCGCTCAGAGGCGGCAAATAAGACAGAGTTTCGTAACGACGCTCTTTCGGTAAAGTTTGCATGGGTAATTTTTTGACGGTTGTGTTTGTGAACTACGGGTATGCCAGAACGTGGCAAGAGTACCGATTAATTGCTAACTAGGTGTCCGAATCAGTTTGCTGTTCGGTTGAGGCTGGGTGTTCAGAGAGACTGAGTTGTGTCATTCGCTCAAGATACTGGCGTCGATATTCCATATTTGACTGCTGAATGCTAGTGCAAACCATTTCTGGCAAGAAGTCTGCCACTTCTTCAGCTAGAAGCTGTCGCACAGTCATGATCCGAAATGCCAGTTCTTGTTTTTCCACCAAGAGTGCTTGAAGATAGGCATCTCCATCTTGAACTCCTTGGTTTGCCGAAAAAGAATGCAGCCACAGCGCCTGGGGGGGGTCAGTTTCACCCAATTGATCCAGGACAATTCGCAGTGCTTGGTATGTCATGTAATTGGTAAGCACTTTGGCTGTATCTTTGGCAACTCGTTTTAGATCCATAGTCTGATCCCAGCCCTCTAATAGCATGAAGTATTGATGATGAAGTATGAAGTTTCACACTTCATACTTCACACTTCATACTGCCTCAGACGGTATCAACCGCTTCATACTCGAACTTGATTTCCTTCCAAAGTTCGCAAGCCGCCGCTAATTCAGGACTCCATTTAGCCGCTTCGCGGATAACATCGCCACCTTCACGCATCAGGTTGCGTCCTTCATTACGGGCTTGAATGCAAGCTTCTAAGGCGACACGGTTAGCCGTTGCACCGGGAGCATTGCCCCATGGGTGACCCAGGGTACCACCACCGAATTGCAGGCAGGAATCATCGCCAAAGATTTCCACCAGGGCGGGCATGTGCCAAACGTGGATACCACCAGAAGCAACGGGCATGACACCGGGCATGGATGCCCAGTCTTGGGTGAAGTAAATACCGCGTTCGCGATCGCGTTCGATATGATCTTCCCGCATCAGGTCAACAAAGCCCATGGTGATGCCTTTTTCACCTTCGAGCTTACCCACAACGGTACCGGAGTGGAGGTGGTCACCACCAGACATCCGCAAGCACTTCGCCAGCACCCGGAAGTGAATACCGTGGATCTTCTGACGGTCAATTACCGCGTGCATCGCCCGGTGGATGTGCAAGAGTACACCATTGCTACGGCACCATTTTGCCAAGGTGGTGTTCGCGGTGAAGCCACCTGTCAGGTAATCATGCATGACGATCGGCGTACCCAGTTCTTTGGCGAACTCAGCCCGCTCCATCATTTGTTCGCAGGTGGGGGCGGTGACATTCAGGTAGTGACCTTTCACTTCACCGGTTTCCGCCTGGGCTTTTTCAATTGCCTCTTGCACAAACAGGAAGCGATCGCGCCAGCGCATGAAGGGCTGGGAGTTGATGTTTTCGTCGTCTTTGGTGAAGTCTAGACCGCCGCGCAGACATTCATAAACGGCACGACCATAGTTCTTCGCCGACAACCCTAACTTCGGCTTAATCGTGCAACCCAATAAGGGACGCCCGTACTTATTCAACTTATCCCGCTCAACCACGATACCGTGAGGCGGTCCTTGGAAGGTCTTCAGATAAGCGACGGGAATCCGCATATCTTCTAGACGTAAGGCTTTCAGGGCTTTAAATCCAAACACGTTCCCCACGATGGAGGTCAGCATGTTGGTTACAGAACCCTCTTCAAACAGATCCAAGGGGTAGGCAACGTAGCAGATATACTGATTATCTTCCCCACGGACTGGTTCAACTTCATAGCAACGACCTTTGTAGCGATCCAGGTCAGTCAACAGGTCTGTCCAAACCGTTGTCCATGTCCCGGTGGAAGACTCTGCTGCTACCGCCGCACCCGCTTCTTCCGGGGGAACTCCCGGCTGCGGAGTCATGCGGAAAGCTGCCAGAATATCTGTATCTTTAGGAGTGTAATCCGGAGTATAATACGTTAATTTATAATCCTTGACCCCGGCATCGTACCCAGCTTTTGACTGAGTTTTTGTTTTAGCGTAAGACATGTTTTCCTTCCTTAGGAACTACTGAATGTTGCGACAGGGTGACATCCTCCTACATTCAATCAAAGATTAGAA
This sequence comes from Coleofasciculus sp. F4-SAH-05, assembly GCF_040222985.1. Lineage (NCBI taxonomy): Bacteria > Bacillati > Cyanobacteriota > Cyanophyceae > Coleofasciculales > Coleofasciculaceae > Coleofasciculus > Coleofasciculus sp. F4-SAH-05. The sequence continues at coordinate 18,832 of NZ_JAVKBY010000206.1, read as the reverse complement.
TGTAGGCTTCCATTGGGTGCATCCCCACACCCAACCTGCTCATGTTGGTTTTTGGTGTGTGAATTACCTATTATCCGTCATTTTGGGTCAAAAAACTTGACTGAGCCAAGACATTTTTTTATTGAGCGGATCAGACAAGAGTCATTATCCCACATCACCAAACAAACAATTGCTTGATGTTGGCTTCTCTTGCCTTCTGGCTTTAGCTAATCCGGCAATTCATTTCACGCCAAGTTAAACAATCATAGCGCGTTAGTGAAGCAGCACGTCATGCAGCTCCTTGCCAGACCCGTTAAATTTTCAGCAACGTTGTTAATATACCAAAGAATTCAATAAGTTTAACTTCAAATATTCTTGAGAATTGTATAAGGTACTGTTATCACTTAACAAGATGTAAATTTATATTAATTTATTGTTACAAAAGAACAAATCTGGCACATATTGAGGTATAGATGCTATAGCCTAGGAGGAAACATCACTCCGACTAATATAGATATATAGAAAAACTATCCAAATCGTCTCAGACACCATGGCGTCTTTGAATGCCCCGATTCGTCTTTTCATCGGTGCTACCCTGCTAGGGTTGGGGTTGCCCCTGACCAGACTAATCTCTCCTCTAGGGGTAGGGACTGATCCGAACCCAGTACTGGCACAAGAGACCCTAGCTCAAACCGAACTGGGGACAGCCCCCGACTATCGAGGTGCGCCCCCTCCCCCTGGAGGCGAACCGTTACCCCCTGAACGCTTACGGCGAGAAGTCGAACCCCTACCCACGGATTTTCGCGTTCCCGCATTGCAACCCGACTACACAGGTGATCTCTGGGTGGGAACCTACTTAGGATTATCCCGAGTTGACCCGAACACTGGACGCCTAAAAGCCCGTGTTGATTTACCTAACTACACAATCGACGCCTTAGCCCAAGACCTAGTCGGACGAATTTGGCTGGGAACCTATGAAGGATTGTTACGAGTCGATCCTCGGAGTAACGAAGTTACTGCACAAAACTTTACATTACCCTCCAATCGGGTCTTATCCTTACAAGTTGATCGGCGCGGGTATCTCTGGGTAGGAAGCGATCGCGGTTTGGCTATGATTAGTCCTGACCAAGGATTATTAATGACCACAGTGCAAGAACTCCCTGGCGTTAGCGCCAATGCTTTGACATTAGATGAAGACGGTCAACTTTGGGTGGGTACATTAGAAGGATTAGTGCAAATCGATACGAAGAGCGCTTTCATCCTTCGGCGGATTGGTAATTTACCCGGAACCATTGTCCAATCCCTAACCACCGGACCCGATGGTAAGCTGTGGGTGGGAACTCCCAGTAGTCTGTTAGTGATTGACCCGAACAACCCCTTTGGTGAACCGCGTTCGGTGACACCATTACGGGGACGTAGTGTAACAGCGGTGCGCTTTGCTCTAGATGGTAGTGTTTGGGTTGGTACCGAACGTGGCTTATTAAAAATCAGAGCGGAAACAGGAGCCGTGTTGGGTGAACTGTCGAATCTTCCCTCAGACTATATTCTTTCCCTGTCCCCAGATGTAGGGAATAAATTATGGGTGGGAACGACGGAAGGACTCGCCTGGGTTAGCCTGTCCACGGGTCAAGTCAGACCCCATTTAGCGTTCGTAAAGAATCCGCCAGAGACGTTTTAGTTTTTGGTAATTGGTAATTGGTAATTGGTAATTTGGTCATCATTCATAATTAAAAAAATCTATAAATATCTGTTCAGTCGCCACCCTCAACCCCGCTTACAAGGCACTTGGAATTGCGCCCAAGTCGGATTTTTTATCTTTCCCTGGTTTCCCGCTTTGGGGGCTGTGGGTGTGGGTTTTGCCTTACTCGGAACCTGGTGGCAAGACTATCGCCGGATTATTCGGCGTCCTCTAAACTGGGGACTGGGAATCTTGAGCCTTTGGCTCATTATCAACGCAAGTCAAGCCTATAACCCCACAGAAGCATTCCTGGGTTTAGCCAATTTCCTGCCATTCTTTGCTTTTTTAGCCGCATTCAGTGACTTAATTCAAACACCAGCCCAGCTAAGGCGTCTCGCCTGGATTCTGGTGATTCCTTCTGTACTGGTTGTGATTCTCGGCTTCGGGCAGTTATTTCTTGGTTGGGCGCACCCACCACAGTTTCCCGCCCTGTTGGGTTGGGTATTAGAAGCAAAGGGAAATCCGCCAGGGCGTATGGCTTCAGTGTTCATGTACGCCAATATTCTGGCGGCTTATCTGCAAATTGTCTTTACTTTAGGGTTGGGACTATGGATTGAGATGTTTCAAGCTTGGCGACAACACAGAGCAGGGGAAGCCGGGGGTGTAGGGGCGGGTTTGACGGATAACTGGCGCCAAACCGATAACTTAACTAAACCCGCCCTTCTGGGGGAAGCCGGGGGAGTCCTCCTATTTTTAACTGGAGTGGAAATTGCTAATGCGATCGCGATCATCCTCACTCATTCCCGAAATGCTTGGGGTAGTTTGATTGTAGTGGGTTTGGCTGTTGCACTTGATCAAGGCTGGCGCCCAATGGTTGGGATAGTAGTCGCTGCGGCTGTCGCTGTACCATCGGCGGCGTTTAGTCCCTCTCCGTTCCGAGACGGGTTGCGAATGATTGTTCCGGCTTACTTTTGGGCGCGACTCACCGATCAGCTTCATCCCGATCGCCCTGTGGCGTTAATGCGGATAACCCAATGGCGCTTTGCTTTGTCACTGACTCAGCAGCGTCCTTGGACTGGTTGGGGATTGCGGAACTTTACGTTGCTTTACGAACAGCAGATGGATCTGTGGCTCGGTCATCCCCATAATCTGATGCTGATGTTGACGGCTGAAGTGGGGATTCCGGCAACAATTCTACTTTGTAGCTTAGTTGGCTGGATTCTAGGGCAAGGTGTTCTCTGGATAAATCAAGCGCGATCGCTCTCAAGTCGCGATCGATTAATTGTCTTTAGTTATTTAGTCGCATTCGGCGGCTGTATTTTATTCAATATTCTGGATGTCACACTCTTTGATTTACGGGTGAATACCTTGGGGTGGCTACTTCTATCCGCGATCGCTGGAGTGACTGCTTCTAAACCTGACAAAAACAAACTGGAAACCCTCATAAATGACTAATGACTAATGACTATAAGAGCCGTTAACTTTAATTTTTCTCACTCTGGTGTCAAACGCCGATAGTTATAATCTCTTGCTCCGGGATGACAACTGATGCACCCAGTCGCCGTCAATGTCGGAGGTAAATCAATACGGGGATGAAGCGCCTTAAAATACCGTGATTCAGTCACCCGAAAGGGCGTTTGCTCATCTTCTGCTAAAGGACGAGAAAACGTTCGTAAATAATTCCAGACAATAAAGATAAACGGACGCGGAATTTGCTCTAACCGTTGTCCATAGTGCTGTTCAGGTTCTAGTAACAGAGTTTGCCAAGTTTGGGTTGGCAGGACTTCTGGGGGTAAGGCAACATGACAACTACCACAGTTTTCTAAGTAGAGTTTTAACCCAGTTTGATAGCGCTCTGGAATTGGGTCAATCGTGCCAATTGCTACCCGTGTTTCTGAATTCGGGGGTTTGGGTATTTCTGCTGCCTTTAAAATTCCTGCCATACCGCCGCCGAGGAGGATACTCCAAACCAGTACTAGCCCAAATAAAACGGCTTGCGATCGCAGATTGTTATAGTTTGTCATTCGTCATTTGTCATTCGTCATTTGTTATTATTGACCCTCCAAAAATGTATCAGGGTCAATTCCGGATTCCCGCAGTCGCTGAAGTAATGATTCTAACCTAGTTTCTGCTTCCTCAGCCCTAGATTCAGCCTCCTCAGCTCGTTGTCGCTCCTGTTCTGCCTCAGTCAGAATCCAGTTACCCTCCGCATCATACCAACGTAACCAAAAGCGCTCAACCCCTTGAAACTCACCCTGCCATAACCCTAAACCCAACTCTAACTCCCTCATCCACACTCTCGGTTCGGGTAACTCTAATTCTTGGTAACGCGCCCCCTCTAGTTTAAATACTCGGAGCTGATTGGTATAACGACTAAAAACGATGTAGTAAGGAATGCGTAAAACCTGTTCATAAACCTGCCATTTTCGCGGCGGTTTATCCTTAGCATGAGGCTCAATGGCTTGTCCATTAGCCTCACGCTCCGTTGACTCAGGCGCCAATGTTTCCGGCTCAAATTCCCCTAAATCTTCTTTTTCCGTACCAGGAGACAGTAACTCCACCACCACAAACGGATCTACCCCCTCTTGCCAAACCACGTAAGACAGGCGCATATCGACTTGATCATAAAGTCGGGGTACGCCCACCACACCAAACCAATCAGGTCGTTTGTACCATAGAGCATGACGCACATCATAGTAAAGGTTCATGTCACTAGCACAAAACACCTCCTCCACCGGATAATCGGGCGGACAGAACGTGAGGCTCAACAATTGTGCCTGCCAATCATGGAACTCATCAGGCAAACCAGGTTCCTCCGGATTTTCACTCTTGAGATCATACATCGTCGGCAAGGTTTCCCTCGGCGATTTGGGTGGATCACTTTGAGGAACGGGGTATTTAATCGGAAACATAAGATCTAGCTAGGAATGATCAGAAATAATAAGTCAATTTTAGGAATTCCCTTTAAGGACAAATCCTAGGGGCGGGTAATGGGACTTAATTTAGATATCAACCAATAAATGTTCAACTAAATGTTCAACAAAACCCGCCCTCCTCACCGATAATGGAACAGTAAAACCCACCCTTCGTCGTAACCGAGATAATTTTGTCGCTTTTATGACAATTTTCCACGAGTTCCTCTTACGGAATTGCCACAGAACGCAATAACTGTTCAACAATCGGCTTCGCCTGTCGCCCCCCCGCTGCCATGAGACGATGAGACAAAACATGAGGTGCTAACATTTTTACATCATCGGGAATCGCATAATTTCGCCCTTCTAAAAATGCCAAAGCTTGTGCCGCCCGTTGTAAGGCTAAAGTACCCCGTGGACTAACTCCTAATACCACATCTTCCGCCTCACGAGATGCTCGTACCAAGTTGAGAATATACTGCTGTAACTCTCGTTCAACTTGCACCTGTTGACAAAGCCGCTGTAATTCCAAAATGTCCTCCGTTGAAATACAGGATTTAAGCTCCGAAAGCACCATCCCCCCCTGATGCAGTTGCAGCATTTGCAGTTCTTCCTCAGGCGTCGGATACCCCAGGGATAAAGATAGGGTAAATCGATCCATTTGCGCTTCTGGTAAGGGAAACGTGCCATGATACTCAATCGGATTTTGAGTAGCAATCACAAAAAAGGGTTGGGGAACTTTACGAGATTCCCCATCCACAGTCACTTGCCGTTCTTCCATCACCTCCAGTAATGCTGACTGCGTGCGCGGGGTTGCCCGGTTAATTTCATCAGTCAGTAGAATATTGGCAAAGACTGGACCGGCGAGAAATTCAAATTCACGGCTACTGGGATTCCAGATATTCGTCCCGGTGATATCCGCAGGTAAGAGGTCAGGTGTACATTGAATTCGCTGGAATCGCCCATCAATGGAACGTGCTAAGGATTTTGCCAGCAGCGTTTTACCCACCCCAGGTACATCCTCTAGCAAAGCATGACCGCCTGAGAGCAAAGCAACCAGGACTAAACGAATGGCATCGGCTTTACCCACAATCGTCCGAGCCAGATTTTCTTTGAGTTGCTCAATCCGTTCTCTCATGTTCCCTTCCCCATTCCCTATTCCTGGGTTTCAAAAAAAGTTATCGTCGCCGCACAGTCAGCCTGGATTTGCTTCCTCAGCTCATCTAGAGAGGCAAATTTTTGTTCCGGTCGCAAAAACTGCTCTAGGCTCACAGTTATCGTCTGTCCGTATAAATCACCAGACCAATTTAGCAGGTGAATCTCAACTGTCAAGCAGTTTCCGTGGACAGTAGGACGTTCTCCAATATTCATTACACCCCATTGGTCAGGAAATGAGGGACGGCTGACTCGCACACAGTAAACCCCATTGCGGGGTAAAAACTTGTCGGGGAACCATTCCAGATTGGCGGTGGGAAATCCTAGAGTTCTGCCTAATTGCTGCCCTTTGACAACTTGACCCATAATGCTGTAAGGACGCCCCAATAAGCGATTAGCTTTGAGGATATCTCCTTCTTCTAGGGATTGGCGAATTAAGGAACTACTGATTCGTTCACCTTGACAGGTTTGGATAGTAACAATGGTAACCTGAACCCCATAAGTGGCTGCGATCGCATGCAAGTCCTTCGCGGTTCCAGTCCGACGATATCCGAAGCGAAAATCCTCTCCGATACTGACATGGGTGGCTCGCAATTGTTCAATTAAAATCTTGTCCACGAATTGTTCTGGACTTAATGCCGCCAATTCTCGGTCAAAGGGCAGTAGTACCAGTTGTTCAATGCCCAAGCGCTGCAACTGATCTACTTTTTCGGGCTTTGGTGTCAATAGCTTCCACGGTTGACCGGAAAAAAATTCACGGGGATGGGGATAAAAGGTTGCCAAAGTCGGATAAATATGATTTCCTTTCTGATTAACCCTCTCTTGAGGATTTATCGGCTCAGACTGACCGGGTAAAAGGCTAGATTGCTGCAAAATAGGATGAATGACCTGTTGATGCCCTCGGTGAATGCCGTCAAAGTTTCCTAGGGCAACAGCAGTTGGTGTTAAAGCAGTGGCAAGAGAAGAAGTAACCCACACGCTTTACATTTTTACACATTCTCGGAGTCGTGGCTAGATCTTGACAAACTCGTTGACTTTGAGTTAAATTCGTATACTAAAGTTCTTAGATCCCCAACTTCTTCAAGACGTCAGGGATCGGGTAGGAGGGATAAAGTCGGAGATATCATATCATCGAATAGAAGCTTTTGCCTCTTGTTGCAGAGGTACTGGATCGGAGACAGCCGACTCCACCAAAGAAATGGACAAGCCTTCACGAGCCATAACGGTGTTGCGAAAGTGTTGGATGGCTTCTTCACCAATTCGATCCAAGAAATCATCGTTGTGTAACGGATCGTGGTGAAAGATAACCAGAGTTTTCACGTTAGCGGCTTTGGCTAACTTAATGCCTTCTTGCCAAGTCGAATGACCCCACCCCACTTTGCTGGTTGCCGGAGAATAATATTCGGTATCCGTGTAGGTGGCGTCGTAGATCAGCACATCCACATCTTGAATCAGTTTTAAGATATTTTCATCTAAACCACTAGGTCTATGTTCGGTATCGGTAATGTAGGCGGCTGCATGTCCCCACCAATTCACCCGATATCCCACCGCTTCACCGGGATGATTGAGCAGGGTATTTTCGACGGTAATCTCGCCCAGCTTAACGCTTTCACCAACCTCTAGGTCATAGAACTGCAAATCCGCTTGCATGACTTGCAACGGGACGGGAAAATTGGGATGGAGCATTTGGTCGGTGAGGCGTTGCTTAATCGTGGAACCATTGGGCGCGATCGCTCCATAGATACGGAAACGATTGCTTTTGATAAACGCGGGAACAAAAAACGGAAACCCTTGAATATGATCCCAGTGGGAGTGGGTGAAAAACATATGAGCCTCCACTGGCATTTGTGACAGCATGGACTGTCCCAACACCCGCAAGCCCGTACCCCCATCAAAAATTAATCGTTCTCTACCCACTCGCATTTCCACACAAGGGGTATTTCCGCCATAGCGAACCGTTTCTGGACCCGGACAGGCAATACTTCCTCTAACGCCCCAAAAGTGAATTGTAAATCCGTTGTGTTGACTAGACATAATTTTTCCTTGCAGGCTTTTTCAGACAGTCCATTTGGTTGTAGTATTTTCAGGTTGATGAGGAGTCTTTTTCATCCAATTCCCACAGTCTTAACATCTCCACCGACCTGGAGTAATTATCAACATATTCTTGCTAGCGGTAGGCAACCAAATAAAACTCCCAGAGGAATTTAAGTAGAATAGTCATGGTAGTTTAGGAGTTTTTTTTGTTTAAGCTGATTTGAACCAGTTGTTTTGATTGTGGATGGATGAGCTTAGGGACGTCAAGTAACATTTAACGCCTGCGGAATTTATCACCAGGGAATAACTTCCGCGATCGCGAGCGATAAATCCGTTCCCAACCCTTTCAAGTGGCTCACACCACTCATCATTCGAGACTATTCAGCAGTAGTGGTCTGAGGGAGGTAGTGGCATAAAGCGATCTAGTTCCTTTTTGGGTTAAGGGGTCTAGCTACTATATCTGATGCTAGTTCCTCACGGATTAGCATCAGGTCTGAGATGCTTTACCTCTAGTTTATACCTACTGTTTTCCACAGCCTAACAAGTTTAGCTAAAACCCGCCTGGCATTTGAGGCAACACCAATATGTGATTTTGATCACTTTTTAGCTCAAGTTGAGCTTGAATAACTTAATGACTTTGTGCAGACGTTCCGGCGAAGAAAGCTAAAATTCAAGAAATGTTGCGAGAAAAGAGAATGGAACCCAAGGTCGAAATTTATACCTGGAGCCGCTGCCCCTTCTGTATACGGGCGAAAGGGCTGCTCAATGAAAAGGGCATTAACTTTACCGAATATTGTATCGATGGTGATGAACAGGCGCGAGACCAAATGGCACAACGGGCAAATGGACGCCGTTCTGTGCCACAAATTTTTATCAATGACCACCATATTGGGGGTTGCGACGACCTTTATGGGTTAGAACTACAAGGTGAACTAGATACCTTACTGCAAGACGGAGCAGGGGCAAGTCATTGATAGGGGAGTTCCGGGAGCTGGGGGAGCTGGGGGAGCTGGGGGAGCTGGGGAAGCTGGGGAAGCTGGGGGCGGGTTTTGAACCAACGTTATCGTCAATAGTGAAACGAAAGTCCCTAAACCCGCCCCTAAAAACCCCAAAATGGTACTATTAGCCGCAACTTGTTATGAATAACCGAGGTAGGATTCCAGCGTGAAATTTGCGTTTATCATTGACCCGCTCTCAAAGCTCAATCCCAGTCATGATACGAGCGTGGCACTCATGGAAGCTGCTCAAGCCTTAGGTCATGACGTTTGGGTGACTCAAGCTCAAAAGCTAACGGTTGTCAATAATCAAGCGTGGGCAAATTTAGAGAAAGTTCAGTTAACCCCAGCCGAACTCGTTGAGGGGCGTTGGGTCGTCAGTGAACGCTGGTACACTATCTCGGATACTGCCTCCCTTCCGTTAGAGGACATGGATGCCGTTTTTATGCGGACTGACCCCCCCGTGACCATTCCCTACCTCTATGCGACGTACATTCTTGATTACATTAACCCCAAAAAGACTCAGGTTATCAATACACCGACAGGTTTGCGACGGGCAAACGAAAAAATGTATGCCCTACAGTTCAAGGAAGTGATTCCTGAAACCATTGTTAGCCAGGATAAGTTGACCATCCAGAAATTCGTAGAGAAAAAAGGAGCAGCCGTGCTTAAACCCTTGGGAGGTAAAGCTGGCGAAGGAATTCTGTTTTTAGAGGCAGGCGATCGCAACTTTAATTCCCTAGTCGAAATTAGCACTAAATGGGGATATGAACCCGTCATGGTGCAAACCTATCTTCCGGCGGCTAAAGAGGGAGATAAGCGGATCATCCTCCTAAATGGTGACCCGATTGGGGCAGTCAATCGCATTCCCACGGGTAGCGAATTTCGCGGCAACATGGCAGTTGGGGGTCGAGTGGCGGCGACAGAAATTACACCGCAAGAGCAAAAAATTTGTGCGTTGCTCAAACCCCAGTTACAACAAGATGGCTTATATTTTGTGGGAATCGATGTCATTGGTGGCTATCTCACCGAGGTAAATGTTACCAGTCCAACGGGTATCCGTGAGATTGACCAACTTAATGGTACGTGCTTAGGCAAAGACGTGATTGCCTGGGTTGAAAACCCAAGTAACTCATAATTCATGAGTTATCAGCGATCAGTTGCATTCCCTCTTTCTTGTCTGAGGACATAAGACGAATGACGAATGACGAACAACAAATGACAAATCAAATTGGAGTTGCTGTAATCGGTACCGGATTTGGACAGAAAATTCATATCCCAGGTTTTCAGATTCACCCCCGCACACAGGTGGTAGCGGTTTATAATCCTCACCTAGATAAAGCCAAGTTGGTAGCTGAATCTCATAATATTCCCCAAGCGAGCGATCGCTTGGAGGATATACTAGCGATGCCAGATGTCCAAGCGGTGAGTATTTCTACCCCACCCTTTCTCCACTACGACATGGCGCAGCAGGTGTTGCAAGCCGGAAAACATCTGTTATTGGAAAAACCAATGACCCTCTCAGCTACCGAAACGCGAGATCTCTATCACCTCGCCAAGAAGCAAGGGGTTGTAGCTATGCCAGATTTTGAATTTCGCTTTGTTCCCCCATGGCAACTCTTGGCAGAACATTTAGAATCCGGCTATGTTGGTCAAAAGCGTCTGATTAAAATTGACTGGTTAGTCTCCAGTCGGGCTAACGCGCAGCGGGCTTGGAACTGGTACGCCCAAAAAGAGAAGGGCGGAGGTGCATTAGGCGCTGTGGGATCTCACGCTTTTGATTACATTAATTGGTTGTTTGGTTCGGTGCGTCGGTTGTGCGCCCAACTGAATACAGCCATTCCCGAACGCCCTGATCCCAGTGAAGGGAGGAAACTAAAACCCGTAGACGCCGATGATACCTGTCTGCTGATGCTGGAATTAGCCGATGGTACACCTTGCCAACTTTGCATCAGTTCCGTGACTTATAATGGGCGGGGGCATTTTGTCGAAGTCTATGGCGATGGCGGAACGTTGGTTTTGGGCAGTTCCAACCAAAACGATTATGTCCATGGATTTCAGCTTTGGGCAGCCCCGGCTGGAGAATCGCTGTCAGAAGTAGACATTCCCAAACGACTAGCATTTCCCCAAGTTTACCCAGATGGACGTTTAGCACCCTTTATTCGGGTTGTGGATCAGTGGGTACTAAGTATTGATGGGGATAAACATCAGATTCCTTCGCTGGCAGAAGGAGTCTATTCCCAATTATTAATGGATTTAACCCATCAATCGCATCAAGAAAACATTTGGGTAGATGTACCTAGTTTATCCAGTTTTTTAGCTTAGAGGTTGCTGAATCAGTATTGTGGTGAGGGGAGAGAACAGGGAACAGTGTTCTGATAACTTTAACCCCTAAATGAGGAGGATAAATTGACTTCTTCCCGGCTTTTCCCATCTTCCTCACCTTCATTCAGCTAACTCTTGTGAAAAGTAAGAGTTATATTGGGGGATATTCGGTAGCATTTGTTACATTTTTTATAGTTTATAGTCACAAAATAAAATGATTAATGCTTTTACTTGAGCATCAAATTTACCCAATTAATTTAATAGATTGAGAGAATAATTGAGGCGTTTTAATTTAATTTTTCAAAATAATAATTACTTGTAAAAAAATATTTAAAGTATGAGTAAAAATAACGGTAAAATTATGTAAATCTTCCATAAAGACAAGGGGTTAAAAGCCCTTATAGCCACATCCCCACTAGGGGGATGTTCATGAAAATTTTATAGAATAAGAGGTTTATGGCTATCCTCCCTAGAATAAGTCTATGGCAGGAGACTTGAAGACTTCGGAACCTAAGCCCCACTTAATGAGTCTAGAAATGTTAAGGTAAGGATGAAATGTCTTGATTTCCGTGCCTGTTGAGGTTGAAGAAAAATTCACCTATGTCACAGCCTATTATGAATGCGTGTTCCCAAATTCAATGCCCTTTTTGCGATGCCAACTCTTCTGATAGCGGATGTATGCGATATAGTCATCCTACTCAATGTCACTTAACCTCGATGTTTGAATTTGACTCGGATGATAAGTGGTTATTTAAATCAGCCGAAAGTGAATTCCAGGAGATTCAAACTCTCAATAATCGTTTTATTAACAAAGATAAAGCAAGTCGAAAACAACTCCAGCAACTCAAGAAGAAATCACCGAGAAGCCTGGAGTTACCAATTCCTCAAGCAATACCTCATCCCAGAACAGAAACACAGTTACAACTGGAAGGGTAAATAATTATTCATACTTTATGGAATCCAATGCTAGTTTCTCATCACATAAAAAAACACCTGTTCCCTGTTCCTTGTTCCCTTTGTCTACTATGGTGACTTCCACATCGCCAATGAAAACGCTATATACTGTTGAAGCAGGAACACCGTTTTTTTGTGTTCCTGCTTTTCCGACTAAGATAGTTAGCCGGCTTGCTTATTGATGGATTAGGCGATTGAGTTAATGCCTGAGCAATATTGACAGAATTAGTACAGTTCTTCTTCTTGGTGAGTGGTAATGGTGCAGTCAGATTTAGGATAAGCTACACAGGTCAAAATATATCCAGCTTCAATCTGATCATCATCTAAGAAAGACTGGTCAGACTGATCAATTTCACCACTGACGAGTTTACCAGCGCAGGTCGAACAAGCACCAGCACGGCAAGAATAGGGCAAATCAATACCCTGTTCTTCCGCCACATCGAGAATGTACTCGTCATCAGGTACTTCAATAGTTGTATCTAAGCCTTCAGCTTCGCTCTTTAAGGTAACTTTGTAACTTGCCATTTGTGTTCCTCTCTATTAGTCTGAAACAGCAGAATAGTTTGTGCTGTAGTATACTGCCCCAACTAGCCTAAGCTGATGGGACTAACTTTTTCTGCTTCACTTCTGATACTACGAAAAAAAGTTAAAAAGTTTAAACAGGATTAGGAATGAAAGTGTTAATTGAATATTAAATCAGTTATTCTTATATGTATATCAAGCCGTTAGTGTCCAGATATGTGCGGCACGACTATCCCAGTCAATGACGGTATTGACAAGGGTTTGCCTGGTTTTTGATTAGAGCTATTGACGGATTAAACCTCTGATTAATCAGCATTAGTTATATTTATAATTAAGTTCGATGATTTGTACTTAGATATAAACCACCCCGCCGGATGCGAGGGCGGGGAAGCCTAAGTAAGGTGAATCAGAGATTCCACTGTGGGAAGATGTCACTCCACCCAATTCTTGGCGCGTTCAACGGCTTTCTGCCAACTGATAAAATTATCCTGGGCAGCTTTTGTGCCATCTCCTGGTTCAAATGTCCGTTCGATGGAGGTTTGGGTAACGAGCTTATGGTAATCATCCCAGAACCCAACGGCTAACCCTGCACCAAATGCCGCACCTTGCGCTGTTGCATCGAGAACGGCGGGGCGTTCCACGGGTATGTTGAGGACATCGGCTTGAAACTGCATTAAAAAGTCATTCTGAGACGCACCACCGTCTACTTTCAGCAGTTTGATCGGGGTGTCGCCGTCTTTGTTCATGGCATCAACGACTTCTCTGACTTGATAGGCGATCGATTCCAATACCGCCCGTACCATATGTTCCCGCTTGACACCGCCTGTAATACCCAGGAATGCACCTCTGGCACTCATATCCCAGTGGGGGGCACCCAAACCACTGAGGGCGGGAACAAAATAGATCCCGTTGGTATCTTCGACTTGACGGGCTAGGGGTTCAGTTTCGGCGGCAGAATTAATCAGTTGTAAACCATCTCGCAGCCACTGAATACAAGCCCCGGTGGTGAACATCGCCCCTTCTAGGGCATAAGCCACATCAGTGCCACTGCCATTTGCCGCATTTGTCCAGGCGACGGTGGAAAGGAGTCGATTGCCCGATCGCGTCAGTTCTTTGCCCGTATAGGAAATTAAGAAGCAACCTGTACCATAAGTACATTTGAGCATACCCGGGCGATCGCAACCGTGAGCAAACAGCGCCGCTTGTTGGTCACCGAAAATCGCCATAATCGGAATTTCTTCCCCTAACAAACTGGGTTCCGTTTTGCCAAACAGTCCCATACTGGGTTGAATTTGGGGCAAAATCTGAGCCGGAATGCCAAATAAATCCAGAAGGCTGTGATCCCAATCCTGATTGGCGAGATTCATCAGCATCGTGCGGCTGGCATTACTGTGATCTGTGGCGTGGACTTTGCCCCCGGTAAGATTCCAGAGAATCCAGGTATCGATGGTGCCAGCTAAGACGTTATCGAAATTCGTATCCGGCTTTTCTTGGCGCACCCAATTAAGCAGCCATTCTAATTTCGTGGCTGAGAAATAAGCATCCAGGACTAATCCGGTACGTTGTTGAATATCCGTATCATGTCCCTGTTGGCTTAACTCCCGACATCGAGTCGCCGTGCGTCGATCCTGCCAAACGATTGCATTATGCAACGGTTCTCCTGTGGTCTTATCCCAGAGTAAACAAGTTTCGCGCTGTACGGTTAAACCAATCGCCGCAATCTCTGAAGCTGACACCCCCTTATCCTTTAAGACTTGCTGCATACAGTCACGAGTATCCCGCCAAATTTCCTGGGGATCATGTTCCAACCAACCAGGTTGGGGGTAGTGTTGGGTGAATTCCTGATAAACTTGTCCCGCGATCGCACCTTGCTTGTCAAATAGAATGGCTCGGTTCCCCGTGGTACCGAGGTCAAGGGCTAGGACGTATTTAGCGTTAGTCGTCATCGCAATCTTATAAATTTACAGCTAAACCCCAAATAGGGTTGAGTACAGATTTACCAGGTTATGCGATCGCTCGGCTACTCTCTGTAGTCTTTCTTTGCGTTGACCGGAGATTGTCATTTGTTAGGGAACAGGGAATAGGGAACAGGGAACAGGGTAATAGGGAACAGGGAACAGGGAATAGGGAACAGGGAACAGGGAACAGGGAACAGGGTAATAGGCTATAGAAATTTTGTTCCCCATCTCCCCCATTTCCCCCATCTCTGTCTTTCTCAATTTCTGAGAATCCCTAATCCCGCTTCCCGTTCAATATAATCGGCGAGATTAATAAAATCATCGCGGGGATAACAAATTCCACCCACCAGTTTAAACGCTAACTCACTGCGAGCTTCGTCAGGATTTTCGAGTAAATGAATTCCCCAATAATACAATTGATCACTAGAGCGAATACAAGCATATTTGGGATCAATACAGTGAAACTTATTATCAATAGCTTTGACTTCATTATAGGTATTCAAAAACGTATCTCTGAGCAACCGCAATCGCCGTTTAGAACCGGGATATTTAAAATTATTGACTAGCACAAATAAGTGAGCTTTTTGATTGAGATCTCGGATGCCTTTTACCGTATCTTTAATCACTTGACCATGTTTATTCAGTCCCAAGGGATTTAAGGTGGTAGGAATAATACAATAGTCAAATTGACTCACCAGCTCTTTGGGATTACGTTCTAAGGCAGGTGAGCAATCACAAACGACCACTTTACAATCCCGTGCAGCATCTTCGTGCCACTCACGCCAGTCATAGACGGCGATGTAGGTACTCGCGCCAACACCTCTAGGTCGGGGAACATCCACCCCATCTCCTAATAGCTTTTGCAGGTTTTGTTCTGGGTCTAAATCGACGAGCGCTACATTAAATCCTTCCAAGGCAAATGCACCCGCTAAATGAGCAGATACAGTCGTTTTGCCCACGCCACCTTTACAGGTAAAAACACCAACATAAATTTTACCCGGTTTCGGTGGTTCTGGCGGCGGTAATTCATCCTCATTAACCCAGAGAATTTGGTTATCCGCCGTAATTCCACATTGAATTTTAGCATCTGAACCCCAGGAGCGAATTAAAGCATTCGCGGGCGCACCATAGCCTTTGGTGGTGAGAAAAAAGCCACAGTTAAACTCTTGACCTGGTTTCGATTCTAAAAAGCCTAAAAATCGGAGTATTTGGGGTTTTTGGACATTACTGATCAACCATTTCAGATGAACTGCACCAATTTGGCCCTCTTTGCTAACCACCAGATCATATTCCGGCGGCTTGGGGTCGGGAGTGGTAACAGTCCACCCCTCGTTCTGAAAAATCGTTGCCACATGTTGCTCAAACTGAGCAAAGTCTCTCATATAAGGCGGCTTTCGAGATGATGACATAACTACGATGAAACAATAAGTAATAAGTAATAAGTCAAAACGGGGATACCAGAAAGGATAAAGGGTTGTTTTTACTTACACACACCTTGTCCAATAAGTCAACCCTTATTTTTGGATAGACACTCTAGACTATTGTAACTTTTATTGTAACTTTTATCATCAATTCGCCCCACTTTTCGCACCTGTCCAAAATTTTGAGTAGAGATGTAGCACGCTAAATGTGACATCCTCCCACACTAACCCTAAACGGGTATAGTGTGGGCTTCCTTTGTCGTAGTCTTACGGCTACGCTTCCGGCATTTTATAGTGGGGAATATGCAAGAGCCCACTCTCTTGATATTGATCGCCGCATTCCAATCTCTGTCTAGAATCAATCCACACAAACACTCATGTACTCGGATTGATAAATCCTTTTGAACTAGGAGATCGCAACAAGAGCATACTTGACTCGTGTTATCAGGTTTCACTTTCACCACCGTACAGACGCGCCATGGCGCGTCTCTACCAGGCAATTGCCGTTTGTAAATGAGAATTGAAAGGAATTGACCCCAGCCAGCATCATTGATTGATTTGTTTAAACCTGATTTAGCGCTTTGTCCATTGGGTAAATATTTGCCATCAGCATCCTGTTTTGGCTTGTTTTTGCGTGATAAGTTAGCGGACTTGATATCCTCCACAAAGAACACTTGTTCATTGCGGCTTACCAGTTGCGTTGCCGACTCATAATGGAACTGTTTACGCTTCCGTTGTAGCTTTTGATGATGCTTAGATATCTTTTTTGCCAATTTGCGCCGTGATGCTGATTTGTGCGGCTTTTTGTCCTTGCGGTTTTGAAGCTTGGCTAGTTTGTCCTCTGACTTGCGATAGTGCTGTTGGATAGTTTCAACGGTTCCATCGGATGCTGTCCAGAATTTCTCTAAACCAACATCTAGCCCTAAGGAGTTCTCTTCATTTGCCTGTATCTCTGGTGGAGTCAGACTGGGGATGGTCTTATCCTCTAGCAATAAAGTCACATACCATCCATCTGCTTTGTGAGAGACTCGCCCCGTTTTAATAGTAAATCCTTCGGGAATAGGGCGATGATAAATAACTTTAACCTGACCAATTTTAGGTAGATTGATTTGAGCAATGTCTCGTCTGGCTTTCCCGTTTTTACGCTTATGGGGATTGGGTGAAACTGTTAGACAGTCTGCCTTAAGCTGAGGGAAACAAAATGTCCTGTAACGCTTGACAGACTTAAATCGAGGCTTACCGCTTCTCTGTCTTTTAAAGTCACCCTTGATGAACCGATTGAAGGTATCTTCTACTCGTTTAATTGATTCCTGGATCACCTGAGAATGAACACCTTTATATAAGGCATCATCAGACTCCCTTGACCAATGGTTAGCGCGTTTTTGATAGTAGTATGTTGGTGGGTCTTTAAGTTCTGGTAGGTGAGTGATATAGATTGAGCAAGCATTGACAGGTGAGCGGTTACACTCCCACCATTTAAACCGTTCTGAGAGCATTAAATTGTGTATACGGCACAATTTGTACAGCCATTCGTTTAGCTGTTTTGACTGTTGCTTATTTGGCACAATTCGATACTGGTAACTTGTCTTAAATGTGTCTTTACTTCGCTTCAACTTCTATCACCTCCCACGACAATTATACTACTCTTGCAGATAAAAATTCAGAGTGAAAATAAATTTTTCTTCACGGGCGATTCATCGGTTCGGACTTCGGCGTGAGCGCTCAGTCGAACGCTGACGCTCACCGGAAGCCTCAACGCCAAATCGTAGATTATGGCGTGAGGCTTCTCGCCAGATCAAGCTAAGAACTCGCCCCTCTGCCCCATCTTCCCTCTCTCCCCTATAGATTGGGTGCTGCTGTCAATATTCTGAATTTAGCTTAATTCGGCGGGAAGCCCTGCGCTGTACCGTAAGTCAGAATGAATAATCTCCACATTTTTAGGCTGGAGAGTATCAAATATAAGCCTCTAGATGGATGCATTTGTGCTAAACACCTCAACAGTGGATTCAATTTAATTCGTCAGAGGGATGTATGTCAATTAATCCTTCTGTAAGTTGGAAAGTGGAATACATACATATTGATGATTTTCGAGGACTTATTATGACTCAGACCAATCCTTCAGATCGCCAAGCTAAAACAAAAGAGCAAATTAAATACGAAAACTACGACAGAAACCTGGTTCCGGCGGAAACAGCCGCCCGTCAGGAACGGGAAGGAGATAACTATAAGACCAAGATTACGGGAGAGAAGCAAACTAATCCTGATAGTATCGACACTACTGAGGGATATACCATAGACAACGAAGGCTTGGTGAATAACTTTGCCATTGAGCCGGAAATGTATGTTAACGAACCGGGCGACTTGCGCCAAAAAGAAGAGCAAGAGACAGCTAAACGTGTCCAAGAACTGCAACAACTCGATGAAGAACGCCAAGGCGAGTTGACGATGGAAAAAGATGAGCGTGGTCGAGGACCCGGCGCTGTCTAAGATAGATAGGCAAAATAGACAAATAAGTACAGACGTAGCTGGCTACGTCTGTGTTTTTTAGGTTTGAATTATAGCTGTTGTCATAAAGTTTAGGACAGATTTAACGGCTGAAATAACTGAAACAACTGAAACAACTACATACCAGTAAGCTGTCATGCATTTAAATTAGGTATTATAGCGGTACTAAGATAGGTTATGACATTCTTGACTGTTCCCTATTCCCTGTTAAGCAGTTCCCTCTTGGACTAACTGATGTCCTAACTTATCCTCGTAGCTATAGTAGCGAGCAAGATGCTCATAGTAGCGAGCAAGATGCTCATAGTAGCGAGCAAGATGCTCATAGTAGCGAGCAAGATGCTCATAGTAGCGAGCAAGATGCTCATAGTAGCGAGCAAGATGCTCATAGTAGCGA
>NZ_JAVKBY010000197.1:0-27880 GCF_040222985.1 Coleofasciculus sp. F4-SAH-05 | reverse complement strand
TTCTTTTGTGAATCCAGAATATAAAATAGATAATCCCGATAATCCGGCTTTTGTGAATCCAGAAGATAATTTAGATAATCCCGATAATCCGGCTTCTGTGAATCCAGAAGATAACCTAGATAATCCCGATAATCCGGCTTTTGTGAATCCAGAAGATAATCTGAATAATTCCAGCGATACGACTCTATCTGAACCGACAAATCAACCAATTAACTCCAGCAATCCTAGTCCGAGCGAAACCAATAGTACTCCATCTGTCTCCGCTGAAACCCCCTCCAGTGAAGCGAATAGCAATCCATCCACCCCCGCTAACAACTCATCCAGCGAAGCCTCATCACCCGCTTCTTCTGACGACTCGTCTCTCCAATCTGTTGACGCCTCAGAGGAAAACTTTACCCGGCAATTTGTAGACTATTTAGGCTTACCCACTGATATTCCCTTAGTTACCCTCGCCCAAAGCCGGAATATTCTCAGCAATATTGAGAAAACTACAGGAGTTAAATCTTCACTGCTTTATATCAGTTTTGTCCCGCCAGAGAGTTATAACCAGGCAGAAAATCAATCATCTTCTAACCAAAATATTCCCCGACAAACCCGCAATCCTCAAGATCAATTAGAACTACTACTGGTTACGGCTAATGGATTACCCATTCGCAAAAGAATCCCAGAAATCACTCGCCAACAAGTTCTCAGCGTTGCGGATCAGTTTCGCTTAGAAGTCACCAATATTCGCAGTCTAAAAGGCTACATTGCTCCAGGAAAACAACTTTATGATTGGCTAGTGGCTCCCATGGATGCCGAACTGCAAGCCATCGGGATCGAAAACATAACCTTTCTAGTAGACTACGGCTTGCGCTCTATTCCTCTGGCGGCTCTTTACGATGGTCAACAGTTTTTGATTGAGAAATACAGTGTTGGTTTAATGCCGAGTTTAAGCCTGGTAAATCCGAACTACGCCCCCATTGAAAACCTGAACGTTTTAGCAATGGGAGCCGCACAATTTACGGATCAAAAACCTTTACCTGCTGTTCCAGTAGAATTATCAGCCATTACCCAATCTCTGTGGCAAGGAAAATCTTTTCTTAACGATACGTTTACGCTAGAAAATCTCAAAGCACAACGTCAACAGCAACCTTTTGGCATTATCCACTTAGCCACTCATGCTAATTTCCAATCGGGAGAACCGAATAACTCGTATATCCAACTTTGGGATAGGAAGCTGCGACTCAATCAATTACCTCAATTAGACTGGAATAATCCTCCGGTTGAACTCTTAGTTCTCAGTGCTTGTCGCACGGCGTTGGGGAATGAGGAAGCCGAATTAGGTTTTGCTGGATTAGCGGTTCAATCGGGCGCAAAATCAGCCGTAGGCAGTTTATGGTATGTCAGTGATGAGGGAACATTAGGATTAATGACCCAACTTTATCAAACTCTCAAACAAGCCCCTATTAAAGCAGAAGCGCTGCGACAAACTCAACTGGCGATGTTGCAGGGACAAGTTTATCTCGAAGGGGGTCAACTGATTGTGGGTGATAAATCAATCGCGTTACCGCCAGAATTAGCTAGACTCGGAGACGGTAACTTTGAACATCCTTATTACTGGAGTGCGTTCACTATGGTTGGTAGTCCTTGGTAATTTGTCATTTATCATTTATCCTTCGTCATTTATCATTTATCATTTATCATTTGGTCGGGGCGGGTTTTGCAGCCAAGCTAGGGATAACATAACAATCAATAAAGGAAACGGTACCATCAGCTTGCTGAACAGCGTGAATCGGGGCAATTGGCATTCCCCAGAGACTCGCTGTACTAAGGGTTAGGGCTAATACAGTGGAAACACGCATAACTCCATGTTTGCCCAACTACTGCCATGGGCTACTTACTGTTTATAATATTCGACATTACAAATCTGGGGGGCGATCGCGGTTAGTCAATTCCGAGGGAGGGCGATCGCTACTCCAAGCCCACCACACTTTACCACACTGGCATTGATAGAACTCTTGCCACTTCTTGCGATAATCTTCAGTCAGGACTGGCGATTGTCGATTAATCCAAACCCGTTGAGCTTCCATAGAAGAAGCATGACAGGTGGGACAGCAAAACTCTACTGCATGAGTAGCTGATTTCGTCCATTGCGGCGGAAATGGGGTGAAAGCGTCCATAGTCTATCGCTGGGTTGTCGCTGGCGGGGAATGTCTGATTTTGACAATCTCCTGTGCCTATTTTACGGGTTTCCTTGCTCAGACGTTTTGAGTTTTCCTGTAGGCGTGAGATAGTTGGAAAAACGAGTGTTTTAACTTTATCCCATAAATCCTCTAAGTTTAAGTTCCTCGGCTGATGAATCCAGAGCCAGAAATTCGCCGTTTGCGTGATCTAATGCCCGCCTCTGGGCGAATGCTGACCAAAGTTATCAGTAAACCGCAACAGACGGCGGTGATTGAAACTCCTTTCCCGATGCCTTGGTTGAGAGATCGTCCAATCTATATTAACTTTGATCTGTGGCGTCGCTTACCCAGACCGCAACGGGATATGCTGATCCTCAGCATCGTGAGTTGGTTGATTACGATCAAATGGTTTAAGCCAGATTTATATCAAGGCGTCGTCATTGCCGGATTGTTAGGGGGAATGGTAGAACTGGTGCAAGGTGATGCGGTGGGTGTTGTCGTGGCGACGGGATTGAGTGCGATCGCGGGGAGTCAAATTTGGCGCAGCACTCGCAGTTGTCAAACCCACTTAGATGCGGATACCGATGCGATCAAAGTCGCCCTGCGACGTGGCTATACCGAAACAGAAGCGGCACAGCATCTATTAGCAGCAATTGAATCCGTGGCTGAGATAGAAGGACGACTAAGTTTAAATTTTACCGAATTAATTCGCTCTCAAAACCTGAGAGCGATCGCGGGTATTTCCCCTGTGGGGGTTCCGGAGAGTGTGAGACAGGAATAGTCATTCGTCATTTGTCATTCATCAGGGCGGGTTTAGTCACATCTGGGTGGCAACAAATGTTAGTAGTCAAACCCGCCCCTACAAACTAGGTTCCCTCGAAGATCGTGAAGGGTTAAAACTCAACACTCACCCACCTAGGGGAAGTTAAGTTTTGATAACTTTAGCCATCCTGTTGATGGAAGCCGATCGCTCTTAGCTATGAAATCTTGAATATTAATTACGGTGAAGATTTAATTTTGTCCATATTTCCTGGGAGTCAGCAGCGTTTCTGGCGATACCTGATCACAGTGGCTCTAGTCGCGATCGCTCATAAGGGTAGCGCTCATTTTACCTTGTCTTGGTTGGGATTGGGCGCTGAAGCGTCTCCAGTGTGGCCCAGTGCGGGGATTGCTCTGGCTGTCCTTTTTTTGCAGGGAAAACGGCTTTGGGTTGGTGTGGCGATTGGTGCATTTTGGCTCAATCTGTCTCTGGGCGTTTCATTTTTGGTGTCCCTGGGTTCGGTAATCGGCTGTACGTTACAAGCTGTTGTCGGTGCGATGGGATTACGTCGCTTGGATTTTAACCCGACCTTAGAATGCCTCAAGGATGCTTATGCTCTAATTATCTTCGGCGCAATCATTGCTCCCTTCATTAACGCCACGATTAGTACGCTAGTGAATTGCTGGGTGAATTTTATTCCGTGGCATCAATTTGGACTGAATTGGGGAACGCTTTGGTTAGGAGACAGTATGGGAATCTTAGTCTTTACTCCCTTACTGCTATTAATTTCCCAGGAATCTCCTCAGCGAATTTTTCCGCCAAATTATCCACGCCAACAGATTTTAGAAGCCGTCCTGGGTTGGGGTCTACTCTGGGTGTTCAGTTGGCTAGTTTTCCAGTCTCGAACTACCTTTGCCCTCTCCGATTATCCCCTAGAATATTTACCCTTTCCCTTAGTCGTTTGGGCGGCGCTGCGATTTCGGGTGTGGGGTGCGGTTCTTGCCAGTTTAATCGTTTCCGGAATGGCAATTGGCGGCACCCTCCAAGGGATTGGACCCTTTGTGGTGAAAACGGGAAGTACCCTAGGGGCAATTTTACTGCTACAAACGTTTATGGCAGTGGTAACCATAACCGCCTTAGTTTTAGCCGCCGCCATGTCAGAGCGTCAACAGGCAGAACATCAACTCCGGGCTACCTTAGAACGCGATCGCTTGTTAGCGGAGATTGCCCTGCGGATTCGTCAATCCTTAGATTTAGACCAGATTTTGCAAACCACTGTTGTGGAAGTGCGGCAATTATTACAGGCAGATCGGGTCTATATCAGTTATCTGGATGAAAATTACCACGGTAAAATTGCTGCCGAATCTGTCGCCTCTGCTTATAAATCCCTGTTGGGATGGAAACCTTCAGATAAATTATTGCAAGAAACCCACGAATTATTTGATCAGCGTCAAATTTTAATCCGGTATAATACGGAGCGGGTTAATGTAACGCCCTATCTCAAAGACTTTTATCGGTGCTACCAGATTAAAGCTACCCTGGCAATTCCGTTAATTCTCGATGAGCAACTGTTTGGACTCTTAGCGGTTCATCAATGCCACCGTTCCCGTCATTGGCAATCCTTTGAGGTGGATTGGTTAAGACGATTAGCGGTTCAAGTCACTATTGCCATTCAACAAGCTCAACTGTACCAACAAGTCCAAAGGCTTAATAGTAACCTGGAAAGTCAAGTGGCGGAACGTACCCTGCAACTTGAGGAAAAAATGCAGGAATTGCAACGGCTTTACGAACTCAAAGATGTGTTTTTACAAGCAGTTTCCCATGATCTACGAACATCAATGATGGGCTTAATTCTGATGTTGAAGGGAACCCAAAAATGCTCTGGTGAAACCGTTGCCCTGCCACGCCGAATTCTGGATCGGCTGATTGAAAATAGCGATCGCCAATTGACGTTGATTAATGCCTTATCTGAAGACCATTTTAACCAAGGGCGGAAAATAGAACTCCACTGTCAACCTTTATGCTTAAATGAACTCCTCAGCCAAATCCTGGCTGATTTGCAGCCGTTATTCAGCAGTAACCACGCTCAATTAACGACGGTTATTCCCAAAACTTTACCCCCGGTTAAAGCTGATCCGACTCAACTGCGGTGTGTGTTTCATCATCTATTGACGAATGCCCTTAAACACAATCTACCGGGGGTGAAGATTACGCTGACAGTAAGGGTTGAGAGGGATATGCTTCATTGTGCGATCGCGGATAATGGGGTAGGGATGAGCAAACAGCAGTGCGATCGGCTTTTTAAGCTTTATGTTCGCGGATTGCACTCTCAACACTTAACCGGAATTGGTTTAGGCTTATATTTATGTCGGCAAATTATTAATGCTCACGGGGGACAAATTAGTGTTACCAGTGTGCCAACACAAGGATCAACCTTTAACTTTTCGCTTCCTTTGTATAGGAGTAAGGTGGGTATTGCGTAAGGTGGGTATTGCGTAAGGTGGGCATTGCGTAAGGTGGGTATTGCGTAAGGTGGGTATTGCGTAAGGTGGGTATTGCGTAAGGTGGGCATTGCCCACCTACTACTGGCGTGGCACACCTTATTTGGTTGATTAGAATTGTCGGGGCGGGTTTAGGGATTAATCGTCATGGTTTCTCCTCACTGAAGTACAAAACCCGCCCTACCTCTAAATCCCATTCATCATCCAAAATGGAATATAGCGTTTTCATTTGAATTGTTACCCATGAACATCCCCACCGCCCTAGTCAATGAACTGAAGCTCTACCTCAAACACCGAACCGACAATGGTGATCTGGAAGCGAAAACCTTATTAACTCAAATTGAACAGTTCACTAGCTCACCCACAGCCGCAGAGGAACAAGCCTTGTATTCCCAACCGCCAGCGGGGTTAGATGTAGGATGTTAGTATTTTCGTCATTTGTCCTTTGTCAGAACAAGTTTTCTCGACAGATATTCAACATCCGCTGATCATTCTCACTCAGTTGACCAACGGGTTGATACTGATCAAGCTTAACGGTATAGGGATAGGATAAGGATTCGTAAGTGCGATCGAGATTAAGCTGTCTCCCCGCCGCCGCTACCGAGGTTTGTTGCTGATTCTCGATAGTATGAGCTAAAGCGGTTTGATCGTAGGGGTTGACAACTCGGAGATTCATCTGTTTAGATTCTAAAGTGCCATGAAAACAGCTAAATTCAGAGTCAGGTAAGTAAAGTGCCCCAACTAGCTGTCCTTGATTGGCTTGAAATACAATATATTCTTGACCAATTTGATTGGGTTGGGAGGATTCACCGTAAAGGTACGTGCCATCTGGGATTAAAGTAGCTGAAGCGGATACAGTAGATGGATTCTTTTCCCCAGTGGAACTATCCACGGCTTGCTTGAGTTGTTGAGCGACGGCGATGGGTCTACTGGAGAAATTCATTGTAAGTCCGACGGTGAGCAGTAACCCGGTTAGGGGTAAACGCCAAGGGAAAGACGGTTGACGTTGGGACTGGAAAAACTCAATGAATCGGCTAATCACCGTGGTTACCTCCTTGAAAATAATATCGAAACACCCTTAAAAAATCTGGAATTTTAGTACACAGTTGGTAGCCGCCCTAATTTGTTAAAGTAGATTTAAGCTAAAGTAGACGTTAGCAGGCATCCTTACTTTCTATCTAACCGTGAACCTGTCTCTGGTTTTCGCTGCCTTTATCCGGTTTCTCAACCGTCACAGCTTGTATGGGCAAAATTACGCGGGTTTGTAATTGGATTGAAGTATGCATCTCTCTCTAGTTACACAATAAGGGATGATCCTTCAGTGGCGATTCCCTCGAAGGAATGAAAGTTAACTCACCCAGCAGAATATTTTTCTACGGACACAGTATTTTCAGGAGCTTCAATCGCTAGTCTAGGGATTGCCTAAAAACTTAATATTTTTTTACAAAAAAAGTGGTAGCACAATTTGCTACCACTTCGACAGAATATCGCCAACTTGAATGTTCGGAAACAGTCTTTAAACCCGTTAAAACGGGTTTAAGCTTTGAGCCAGAACTTTAGTTCTTGGCTAAACTTGTCGTAGGGGATGCCAACGTTGATGGCGAAGACAGCGCAACGACAAACAAACTTAACTCGCTATATATTCCCGCACAGTGGCGTGGCGTCGTCTGAGTTGGGCTAAAGCTTGATGCTCTAACTGGCGTACCCGCTCGCGACTGAGATTAAGTCTCTGTCCGACTTTTGCCAGAGATAGTTCATTCCCATCTTCTAAGCCAAAGCGGAGTGCCAAAACTTCCCGTTGTTGGGGGGTTAATTCTGCCAGCAGATTATCTAAATCTTGGCGCAGGGATTCCTGGGTGGTGTAATGAACCGGTGTCGGTCCACTATCTTCCAACAGATCAGATAATTCTGTATCTTGGTTATCCCCCACTCGCACATCTAGGGATACGGGTTGACGGGCGATGCTCAAATATTCGCGAATTTGGGCAGGTTCTAACTCCAACTCTTGACCAATCTCAGTTGGTGTGGCGTTACGCCCCAATCTCTGAGACAGTTCCCGTTGAACCTTCTTGATCTTATTCAGCTTTTCGGTAATGTGAATCGGTAACCGAATCGCACGGGCTTGTTGGGCGATGGCGCGAGTAATGGCTTGACGAATCCACCAGTAAGCATAAGTAGAGAACTTATACCCTCGCGTTGGGTCAAATTTCTCCACGCCTCGCTCTAATCCCAGGGTGCCTTCCTGAATCAAGTCCAGGAATTCCATGTTACGCTTCTGATACTTTTTCGCGATCGCAACCACTAGGCGCAGATTCGCTTCAATCATTTTGCGCTTGGCTCGAGTTCCCTGGTTTATAATTTTCTTCAGGGCTGATTCCCCTAAATTAACGTGATCTGCCCACTCCTGTATCGTCGGTTCACGCTTCTTCGTTTCCGCTAAGGCTTCTTTTGCCTCCAAGAGCGGCATCATCTGCTGCACTTGCTTACCATAGACAATTTCTTGCTCATGGGTCAGTAGTGGCACGCGACCGATTTCATGCAGATACGTGCGAACCATATCTGCCGAAAATGTGGGCTTGGTCGTTTTGGGTTTGGTGTTAACAGTGGGCATCTGTGAGTAGTGACTCCGTAAACGAGCAATAAATCTGTCGCGGATTTTGACCTCAAAAGCAAAAGCTATAGCCATCTCTCACCTTGAGGATACGTGCGCGAAGCGGTTGTTCACATCTACTAAAAGATGTATAGACTCCTACCTGTATTGAGTTGGGCAGGAGATCGAACCGTAGATCAGGAGTTAAAGCGATTGACTCAGTTAATTGTCTCTTCGTTGATTCTGCGGCGTTTCCCAGCTTACTAACTCTGGGCTAGGAACAGAGCGAATGCGAAGTCAGTATGAGTTTGCCTTAACTTTATAGTATTACACCTTTAGACGACGGTAAAGAGGTAAAGGTTCAACATTTCCGAAAAATCATCCGCTTGTCGCATCTGCTACTTTTCCTCCTGACACCGACAGGGTTCAACAGGTTGACATTCTCTCCTAGTTACTATCATCGCCTAAAACACCGAGAAACGGATAGAGTTGAATCGGGGAAATAACCGAACTGATTTGGGGATAGATATCCTCCCAATTCCCTAGTTTGGCACAATGCCTTTTTCGTTAATCATGAATCATAGCAGGAGTGAAGCCTAAATCCAAGCCTCTATGTCAGAATATTATCATTTGCTGCTTCTTTGTCCTTTGTATTGCTTTTGTTCTAAGAACAATAACTCACGATGCTCAGGCAACACTCTAGGAACTACTTTCCAGAGACGTTCCCACCACACAAGTCCGCTCTAACTTCGCACCATTGACATTGACATCATCGAGTTCAGCACAAAGCAAATTCGCGCCCGTTAAATTAGCCCCTCCCAGATTCGCCCCGCGCAAATCCGCTTCCTCAAAATTGGCGTCACACAAGCTAGCACCTTGTAAATCCGCTTGCGATAAATCCGCCCCCTTAAGATTAGCACTGTTGAGATTCGCCCCCCGCAGATCAGCGCCTCGGAAATCGACACCTTGGAGGTTGACACCCATAAGATTCGCGCCACTCAAAAATGCTCCAGCCAAGGATACCTGTGTCAAATTCGCGCCCATTAAATTCGCGCCTCGGAGATTACTCCCGCGCAAATCCGCCCCAGTCAAGTTGGCTTGCATCAGATTAGCGCCCAAACAATTTGCCCGCACATCAGCCGACATCAATTGAGCGCACAGCAGTTTAGCACCATCAAGGCGAGCACCATTGAGATTGGCTCTCGACAAATTCGTACCCACCAGGCTAGCGCCTGCCAAATTAATCTGTTCCAGTTGGCTCCCAGACAAATCTTCGTCGTCTAGATTAGCACCTGAGAGCTGCTTTATTTTTCCTGCGCGAATTGCTTCGATTTCCATCAATTTTCCTGCGTGACTTAAACCTTAAGACGAAACATTTGATTGGGCTTCCTGATTGGAATGGGAATCAAGCAACCACATCCCTGCGGCTATTTTAGGTTGATTTACCTGTAAACTCATACCCTGTTGCATTCCCATCACCAGTAGTTCGAGAGCCTCAAGCAGTTTTGGGTCAAATACTGTACCCCCTGACGCCTGACAGTCGTTAAGTGCTTGTGCCAAAGGAGTCTCTTGGGATTGATAGTCCTTGAGCCGCTGTTGAAATGTGGTCATCAGTGCTAAAATTCTCGACTCTAAAGGAATCGCATCATAAGCCAAACCATCCGGTTGTCCGGAGCCATCCCAATGTTCGGTTTGGTGGGTGATAATGTGAGCAATTGCCTGTAATTGGGGCATGATACGCAAAACCGAAGATTTGGGCATCGCCTCTTGTTGAGAAACCGCCTGTTGCTGCACCGTGGATTTTGCTGGTTCTAGGTCATCATCTACGGCTTGTAACGGCGCGAGGCGATGCAGCAATCCCGCTAATCGCAGCCGTTTGATTTGCCACGCAGGTAAATCAAGCAATTGACCCATCGCTTCACAAAGGGTTGCCACTTCCGCCGCTGCCATGGGATTAGTTACATCAGCTTGATCGATGAGCTGTGCCATCCGCAAAAATGCCTGCACCTTATTAGACACTAGATTATTATCTAAGTCTTCCTCGGAACGGGGCAAGTTCTGAAGTGGCTCATTCTCAGTTTGGTGTAATTCTTGTTCAAAGCTTTCGAGATAATCGACGACGCGAGACACAACCTGCCCAATATCATCGCGTTTTTTGCAACCGTTGGCTGCCGTGATCTGTTGTGCTTGGTCGGTTAGGCGCTGTTGTAACTGTTGATCGTAACCACCAATGTGTGCGATCGCCAAATCCACCGTTTCCCGAACCAATTCTGGCTCAAATGTCCAGAACCCATAAAACTTGCGCTCCCGATCATCTGTCGGTGGTCCCTTGCTGCCATAATCCTCGGCAGATAGCTCTTGACATAAGACCATTGCTGTGTATGTTTCCGACATGATGATCAAATGCCATTCTTGAGCCACTGGATCAGAAGCATCTAAATCCAATAGTCTCACATTAGAGCGCTGGCTGGTGGGATGTTCCCCAAAACCAGTCTCCGCTGTTGCCAGAATTACCACTTGAGACGACTGTTGGGCTAAATCGCCATAGCGTTCTGCCTCTTGCATATACCATTTCCCCTGTTGAAATGCTGCAATTAGCAGAGGTTTTCCTTCTGACTCTAAGATGAAGTCTTCCAAGGCATGACACAGGGCGATTAAAGTGTTTTTATGATAAACACCAAAATTCAGGGGTCGCTTACCGCCGCGATGAGCTGTGTCTAACTTTTGTAATATCGAACCTTGCAGCATGATCAAACCTTGTCTGAGGGGTTCAGGGGAAAGTGGGTGTGTAGAGACGTGCCATGGCGCGTCTGCCATGGCGCGTCTGATTTTAACCGATGATTTTATGTTAATTATGATACATTTTAGAGTTGAATTTCTCCAAGCTGTTCGAGTTGGCGATAAACGGATAGGAGCAACTACCCCGCTGTAACCAGTTGTTTAGGCTGCGTCTTAGCTGAGGCTTCAATCGGAGCCGCTAATGCCTCCTCTAAATCCGCACAGCCCAAGCGCTCCTCTAAAATTTTCATCACTTCGCGACCAAAATCATCGGGATTTTGCCGCCAAGCTTGCAGACAAACCTCACCCAAGAAAGAGCCTAGGGGTTCGGGATTCCAGAGTAGCTTTTTCGCTGTCCAAGGCATTAAACTCATTGGATCATAGTCTTTTTCGAGAATATTGTTCTCAAAAGCGTAGGCTTCCAAATGAGTATGGGGTTGTAGTCCGATAAAGAAGATAGCGGGTTCCACCTTGTCAGCACCAAAGATTCGCTCTAACTCCCGGTGATAGGCAATGGTTTGGCGAATGGTGTCCGGTCGCTCATCTATTACATTAAAGGAATAGTTGACCGAAACCAAGTCATTAAAGCCCCCTGCTTTCAAATCCCGACAATTTGCCAATACTGTGCGGAGGTTATACCCCATCCGCATCTTCCGGACTAATTCCTGGGAACCACTGGTAATACCGATTTCAAAGTAGTTCATCCCGGTTTTTACCATCAAGTCGCATAATTGGGGGGTGAGATTATCGGCGCGAATGTATGCCGCCCAGTGAATGTCTGTCATCCCAGAATCGAGAATTTTCTGCAACAGTTCCACCGCATCGTCGATAAACTTCCGGGCGGGGATAAACTGAGCATCGGTAAACCAGAAGTTGCGGATACCTCGGTCATAAAGCTGGCGCATTTCGGCAACCACTTCATCAGCGGGATTGATCCGTACTTGTTTACCTTCGACGACGGTGTAGATGCAGTAGCAGCAGTTGTGGGGACAACCCCGTTTAGTTTGCACCCCAATATAAAAGTCGCTTTCTTGAAAATAATAATCAAACGCCGACCAGATACTTTGGATATAGTCGTAATTACAAGCGGTTTTTTCTAGGGGAGTTGGGCGTTCATGAATCATGCGATCGCGCGGCTGCGTATCACCCACCACATAACAGCGCTGATCAGCAAAAGATTCACCCCGCAGGAGTTTCTCTAGGAGGGTTTCACCTTCGCCAACGGAGACAATTGTCCCGTTGGGTAATTTAGTCTCCAGTTGTTCATAAAATACACTAACCGCACCGCCGCCAACCATCAGACGTGCCTCTGGGTTGTAGGTACGGGCGCGTTTAAGTCCCCGACGAATCAATCCTAAATTACGCCACAGTTCAGTATAATACGCGGCGGCTAGGCGTAATCCCCCGATCGCCCCGCGTAACTTGACAAAGGGGTTACTGGCGTAGTAGAACTCGAAGGCATTTTGCAAGGGGTTCCCCCCTCTACCGCCAACTGGCGCATAGATTTGAATATCGCGCCAGGAGAATACCAACAGCGTCGGTTGGAATTCATCAATACAGGCGTCGAGCGATCGCCAAAAATCCAGGGGAGGTACAGTGCCTAAGTCAAAGATGCGCTGTTCTACCTCTGGGAAGAGTTTGTGAACGTGATCGGCTAGATAGACAACGCCAATCGGGAAAATCGGGTTGCAGGGGAGGCGCACATAAAGAATTTTTGGTGACATTATAAATTTTATCTGGGGTAAATCGGCTTTTATGAACAGGATTGGCTCGGTTGAACTGGGCAAATCTCCAACCCAACTTGGATGAAAACCCGGTGTACGCAGACGTTTAAGCCCTCACCGACCGGGAGAGAATAAAACAGCCCCAGCCCAGCTTTCTCAGATATTTGATTTCTTTTTCACATAACTTAACTTTACTTTAACAAGATTGGGTTCTGACCTCAAGCGTATGCTATTTTTTTTCGTGGGGTTCATCGTTGAGAGTCTGAGGGAGGTAATCTAAGCAATTTTACCTAAGGCGTTCAAATTGAGGGTCTTAACCCTAGGTACAATTTCTCATCCCCCCAGATGGGACAAATTAGCCATTTAGCGGTGATCGCTGGGACGAGATTGGCGAAAATATACCTAAATTGGTAGTCGGATTTACAACAGGGACTGGATCACAAGTGCTAAGTTAGGTGAAGTAATAACAAACAGAATTCATTTAGTACCTCACTCAGCAGTTATGACTCAGATACTTGATCCTCTACCCTCTGATAATCAAACTCACATTGTCTGTTGCTACGTAAACGCCACGAGCCAGATTCAAATTGCTCGGATTACAAATATTCCCAATTGGTATTTTGAGCGCGTGGTTTTTCCCGGACAGCGCTTAGTCTTTGAAGCCCTACCCCAGGCGCTGTTAGAGATTCACACCGGCATGATGGCAAGTGCGATTCTCTCGGATACCATACCCTGTACTCGCTTGCTTGTCGCTCAAGACGTTAATCCAGCGTCGTCCTCTGACCCTAAAGCCGTTGTACCACCGACTGATGATAATAAGCCCAGTGAAAAAACAATTCGTCATAATAGCCCAGCCAGCGAAGCGCGTTTAGCTGTGGCAACAGTTCGCTAGATAACAAAAGCCATTAAAAAACAAAGATTAAGGGGGTTGTTCAGCCGAGCAACCTCTTACGTTACGATTGGGGCATTGACATCCTCACCACGCCATCTTCAAAAAGGTGGTCGCTTTTGGGGGGTTGACAGCTCTACGCACACCGCCTCACAAGAGGTCTTACACGCACTCCCTGTCCGTTTTAAGTCGCGGGAGGGCATTCCGCGACTACATGTATCGTTCAGTTCAAAAAACACAAAATAATGCTTTTTGTTTGCCTCCAGGTCGGATTGTCCGTTGCCCTTCAGTCTTTCCCTATCGCGGGCTGCGGTCCCGGTTTCAACTCATTATATGAGTGTATACTCATTATATGAGTGTATATCGCTGCAAGCTTAGGCGGGGATTTCAACCGCTGTTATTATAGCGCAAGTCGTCCTAAAAGGACGAGGCTTTAGACCCATCATTTCCGGTAAACAGGCTAAATTTGAGGCATCAAGTTGTGAATCTGCCCGACTTTATCTGGTTGTGGAAAATAGCCGCTTGGTCAATGGGTTTGTCCCTCGCGGCTTATAGTCTGTTGGCGGTGACGGGCAGTGTTATGTTCACGAAACGGCGCTCTCAAAACCCCAAACCAAAATGGTTGCGACCTTTACACTACATCATCGGATGGGTAATGGTCAGTTTGGTCTTGCTGCTCCTGGGAATTGGTGTAGTGGGTACTATCGGTCATTATGGCAATCTCGGACATTCGGGACACTTGATTGCCGGATTAGCTGTCGTAGCGTTGGTTGCCGTGTCCGCTGGAAGTTCCACCCAGATTAGTCCCCAACACCCTTGGGCGCGGGCGGTTCATCTGGGAACCAATATTGCTTTATTTGTCGGATTTGCCTGGGTGTCCTATACCGGATGGCAGGTGGTGCAGAAATATTTGTGAGTAGGGGTGTAGGGGCGGGTTTTACAGATAACTTATGGCGACAAACTGATAACTTGACTAAACCCGCCCTTGGGGGAGCGATATAATAAAAAGTCGTTAGCTGGCTAGATATGATCATAATCCAGCGAGACGATTGCTACCTATACCTAACCAGGATTAGCGGGGGCGGATATCAACTAACTAATATGATAGGTGGGACATAAGTCCTGTAGAGTTTACAGGGAAACAAACTATGAACAAATTAATTGGATTAATTATCATCGCCGCTGCTCTCGTGGGAGCCGCTCTCGGTTGGCAAGGAGTATCCTTTCCGTTTTTGGGAGAACTCTTTGGGGGTGAGAACCGCACGGCTAACCAAATGATCGAGTCGGTTCCAGACACGGCAACCGACCAAGGGGCAACACAACAAGCTGAAGCGGGAAATCAGCCCACTCAGCCAACGGCTCAGGCTCCTGCGACGATTGGTCAAGCCCAAACTAATCAGGGTACAGCTCAAGCCCCTCAAACAACAGTGGGTCAAGCCGATACAGGCGCGGGTGCAGCCACCGAGGATTCTGAACCGATTACGGCTCTCTGGTAACAGGGTGGGTAAAATCTATAAGGACTGGCTAGGGCGCGTCTCGATTTTTATCTAATGAACTTTTGCAGTGATATTTTAATTGTGGGCGGCGGGGTGATTGGTTTGGCACTCGCCCTAGAGTTGAAGTGGCGGGGAGCGACAGTTACAGTTTTAACCCGCGACTTTAAACAAGCAGCGACTCTAGCCGCCGCTGGTATGCTAGCCCCTCATGCGGAAGCCATTCCCGAAAGTCCGATGCGGGAGTTATGTGGGCGATCGCGATCGCTCTATTCTCAATGGTGTACCAAACTGGAACAGCTTACGGGTGTGGCGACAGGATATTTGCCCTGTGGGATTCTCGCTCCCGTCTATGAAGATGTTTCCGCCTCTCACCCTGAGGCTGGTAATTGGTTAGATAAACAGGCGATTCATTTATATCAACCCGGTTTAGGGGCAGATGTGATTGGGGGTTGGTGGTATCCCGAAGATGGGCAAGTCGATAACCGAGCATTGGCGCAAGCCCTGCGATTAGCGGCTCAAGAATTAGGGATTGATCTGCGCGAAGGCGTTACAGTTGAGGCAATTGAGCAGCAAAATCGTCGCGTTTGTAGCGTCAGAACCTCGGTTGGTGAATTTCAGGCTGACCATTATGTCTTAGCCACGGGGGCTTGGTCTAACCAACTGCTACCCGTACCCGTTTATCCGAAAAAGGGTCAGATGCTGTCAGTTCAGGTGCCAACCCATCCCCATCAGCCCTTACCCCTACAACGAGTGCTGTATGGACCCGATACCTACTTAGTTCCCCGTCGAGATGGGCGGTTATTGATTGGTGCAACCAGTGAGGACGTGGGATGGCAATCTGATAATACGCCTGCGGGAATTCACACCTTACTCTCACGAGCAATACGGCTATATCCGCCCCTACAGAATTGGTCTATTCGGGAATGCTGGTGGGGATTTCGACCCACAACCCCAGATGAATGTCCGATTCTGGGAGTTAGCCCTTGTGAAAATCTAACCCTAGCGACAGGACATTACCGTAATGGGATTCTCCTCGCCCCGATAACCGCCCAGCTACTGGCAGACTGGATGGAAACGCAAACCGTTGATCCGTTATTAGAGCATTTTCGATACGACAGGTTTTATCATCAATCCTCCTCAAATTTAATGATTAGTTCTCCGATTACTCCCGTATCTCCCAAAAACACGTCAGTTACAGAAAAAACGACAACTGATCCGTTAATCATTGCGGGTCGAACATTTCACTCCCGGCTGATGACCGGTACAGGGAAATATAGCACCATTGAACAAATGCAGCAGGGGATTGCGGCGAGTGGGAGTGAAATTGTCACTGTAGCCGTGCGGCGGGTGCAAACCAAAGCCCCGGGTCATGAAGGATTGGCAGAGGCGCTGGATTGGACAAAAATCTGGATGTTGCCCAATACCGCCGGCTGTAAAACCGCCGAAGAAGCGGTGCGGGTGGCACGGTTAGGACGGGAAATGGCAAAGTTATTGGGGCAAGAGGATAATAATTTTGTCAAGTTGGAAGTGATTCCCGACGCGAAATATTTATTACCAGACCCGATTGGCACTTTGGAAGCCGCCGAGAAACTGGTGAAAGAGGGGTTTGCGGTACTGCCGTATATTAATGCTGACCCCATGTTAGCTAAACGATTGGAAGAGGTGGGCTGTGTCACAGTGATGCCGTTGGGTTCTCCGATTGGTTCAGGACAGGGGATTAAAACGGCGGCAAATATCCAAATTATTATCGAAGAAGCGGGAATTCCTGTGGTCGTGGATGCGGGGATTGGGTCGCCTAGTGAAGCCGCACAAGCCATGGAGATGGGGGCAGATGCAATACTAGTGAATAGTGCGATCGCGCTAGCCAAAAATCCGGTGGCGATGGGGAAAGCGATGGGGATGGCGACTGAAGCCGGACGTTTAGCTTTTCTGGCGGGACGGATTCCGATTAAAAGTTATGCGAGTGCGAGTTCACCGTTAACGGGGACAATTAGTTAAGTTTTGTCATTTGTCATTCGTCATTCGTCATTCGTCATTCGTCCTTGGGAAGTTTGAGGTCCCGAACATGCTTACCTGGGAGATGAAAGTGGGACTTATCTTAGCCAACTTTTAGGCGATCGCGCTAAAGTTCGGGAAGGTCGTCCCATCACCCTACCGAACAACTCTGAACCCGAACCTGATCTGGCGATTGTCAGACCTCTGGGACGAATCTACCGCCAGCGCCATCCCTACGCTGAAGATGTCTTTTGGCTGATTGAGTTCGCTAACACCAGCCTCGCCAAAGACTTGGAGATTAAGCGCAAGGCTTACGCCGCTGCTGGAATTGAGGACTATTGGGTTGTCAACTTAAAAAACCGACACCTGAAAGTGTTTCGTGAACCTGTCGATGGTGACTATACCCGCCCATTAACCCTGACAACGGAAGAAATTCACCCGTTGGCATTTCCTGATGTAACGATTTCCGTGCAACGGTTATTAGAGGGCTAGAACCGCTTTTTAGCGACTATAACAATTTCTTATCCAAACAAGAGAGTATTCATCCTGAGAGTTTGTTACAATTCTATAAGTTGAGTAAAAAAGGTTATCAATCATTCATGCCATATACCACAGAAGAAGGCGGACGTTTAAATAACTTTGCCCGTGAACCGAAAGTCTACCAAGCAGAACCACCAACCAAAACCCAGCAACGCAACTATGTATTCCTGGGAATTGCGGCTCTAGTTTTAGTTAGTGGATTAATGTTCGTCGCTGTCTCTGTATCGAGCGTTAGCTAATTGCTGCGATTCCCTAAATCGGGAACACCCCTGTTAATCCAGCGATTTTGGACTAACAATGAAGTGAAATCTGATCAAGGATTACGCGAAACATTAGTTCGATTTAGCCTAAAAAGCCAAAATCAGTAGGGTCAGGGGTTCGTTTCCCCTTGCATCACTTGCAACGCATTCATAACACTTTGATAACTGTCTGATCTGCCTTGTTCTTGGAAAAGTTCAGCCGCTTTCTGCAAATCAGCCGTCGCTGCTTCAATTTTCCCCAATTGGAATTGAGTCAGCCCCCGATTGTAATACGCTTCAGCAAAGGTGGGTTGCAGTTCAATTGATTTAGTATAATCAGCGATCGCGTCTTCATATTGTTCTAAGCGATTGCGGGTTAGCCCCCGATTATAATAAAGGCGAGCATTTTCGGGGTTGATTTCCAG
Source organism: Coleofasciculus sp. F4-SAH-05 (assembly GCF_040222985.1). Classification (NCBI taxonomy): domain Bacteria; kingdom Bacillati; phylum Cyanobacteriota; class Cyanophyceae; order Coleofasciculales; family Coleofasciculaceae; genus Coleofasciculus; species Coleofasciculus sp. F4-SAH-05. Next base: position 9,778 of record NZ_JAVKBY010000197.1, on the reverse strand, counting down.
CGCTTTGGCGTAATCATCGAAAGCCGCTTCAGAATTGCCTAACTCGTCGTAAACATTCCCGCGACTAATATACGCTGTCTCATTTTCCGGGTTAATTTCGATCGCCTTAGTGAAATCCGCGATCGCTTTTTGATAATCCCGGCGCACAAAATGGGTATAGCCTCGGTTACTATAGGCTTGACTGAAATCGGGATTTAACTTAATCGCTTGGGTATAGTCATAAATCGCAGCATCGTAATTACCCAGACTATGATAAGCGTAGCCGCGATTATAGTAGGTATCTGCATCTTCGGGCTCCAGTTTTAATGCATCCCCGAATTCAGAAATCGCACCAGCATAATCACCCTGTTCCAATTTATCGACGCCTTGGTTATACAGTTCCACGGCTGTTAACTTCTCTGACGGGGCTTCTTGCACAACCCTGATTGGCTGTTGGGCGTGAACCGCTTCGGAGAATCCCGTCAGGACAGTCATTAATCCCAAAATGGTCAGTATGCGATAGGTTGAGTTCATCGTTGTTTTGGTTTTTCGGTTTAATCTTAAGAGGGTTAGCATGAGAGTTTTACACTCTGCCGACGTAAACCTTGCCAAAGTGGTTCCTGGTTAACCTTAACCCTGTTCAAGCCAACATGACCTATCTTGATCATTAGTGTACCCGGAAGTTGACACTCCCCGGTCTCGCATACGCGGGGATTCTGCTGACAGATTAGGCTGCCAAGGTATCAACACATGAACGCTTCAGCGACACTTAATAGTGTTTGCTGTGCTGGCGTTGAAGGTAGAGACTGGGCAATTTGACTCTTTCCCACACTTTGTTCGTAAATCAAGTCAAACTTTCCAGTCAAGAGTTTACCTGTCTTAAAAAACGTCTGACGAGCAAAGTAAACACCCATATTGTAGAGTTTTCCTGACTGTTCACACAGGTACTCCAAAACAGCTTTTGTTTCTTGGTCAGGATGTAACAGCATTTGCTGTACACCCCTAGGCTTTTTCCTTTTAGCCATCGTTTTAACGAATAAGTTTTGTCGTTCGTATTATTGTAGTCTACAATTAGAACAACGGAGTGCAAATTATCTTAGAAAGGAGTTTCCTGAACTCAAGAAACTCCCCTCTTTGTGGACAAACAGCTACTTTTACTCAACCGCAGGTAATGGAGCGTGCAGCAACCATTCAAAGGTATATTAATGACCCACACCATACCTAAGGATAATAGGCGGCTAAAGCCGCTACCGTGCGTTCCTCCCCGGTCTCGCATACAGGGGGTTCCCCGCAACGGAGGAATTTTTATGAGACAATAAAAATGCACCAATTCAAAGGATAAAAAGATGCTCAAGACCATTGCCGCCATTTTGCTGCTAGTATTCAGCTTAAGTCTGCATGGCTGCACTGTCGGCGTTAGTGGACTGAAAAGCTATGTCGATACGGCTGACGGTTATGAGTTTCTCTATCCGAATGGTTGGGTGCCGATTAAAGTCACTGATGGACCTGATGTTGTATTTCGGGATTTGATCGAGCCAACCGAAAATGTCAGCGTGGTGATTAACCCCGTTCCAGAGAATACAACCCTCACCGATTTAGGAACGCCTGGGGAAGTCGGTTACCAACTCCAGCAAAATGTGCTTTCGGCGGCGAATTCCAATCGTCAAGTTGAATTAGTCGATGCCAAAGCTCGCGATACGGGAGACAAAACCTATTATCTTCTTGAATATAGTGTCAAACTTCCCAGTCAAAATCGGCATGACCTAGCCACAGCCGTGATCAGTCATGATAAGCTCTATACCTTGAATGCTTCAACCACTGAAGATCGTTGGGATAAAGTGCAAGACTTGTTTACCCAAGTCGTTAGTTCGTTTAATGTTTACTAGATGAAGGGTTATTTGTCAAGATAAATGTAACGAATGACAAAGGACAAATGACGAATGACAAAATTCGTTTTAGCCTCCGCTTCGCCAGCACGCCGCCGTTTATTGCAAAAGGCTGGTATTGAACCCATCGTTTGTCAGAGTGATTTTGATGAATCTCAGGTTAAGGTTACTGATCCGGTAGAGTTGGTCAAGAGGTTAGCATTACACAAAGCCCAAACCGTTACGCCTAAATTTAACGAGGCGCTAGTGTTAGGCTGTGATTCAGTGTTAAGCCTTCAGGGTGAAATCCACGGTAAACCAGCCAATCCCCAAGAGGCGATCGCCCGGTGGCAAATGATGCGGGGTAGAGTGGGCAAACTCTATACGGGTCATGCCTTAATTGATTTATCCCAGGACAAAACAATTGTCCGTTGTGGGATAACACAAGTCTACTTTGCCAATGTTAGCGATCGCGCAATTGAAGCGTATGTGGCTACAGGCGAACCGCTTAATTGTGCGGGCTGCTTTGCGCTAGAAGGGCGTGGCGGCTTATTTGTCGAAAAACTAGACGGTTGTCATAGTAATGTTATTGGTCTGAGTTTACCCCTGTTGTATCAGATGCTGCGTGAGCTGGGTTATGAGGTGACAGATTTTTGGTAGTCATTTGTCCTTTGTCATTCGTCATTTGTCATTTGTCATTTGTCATTCGTCATTCGTCATTTGTTGAAGAATTCTTGAATCTACAACTTCCCCATCTCCCCCATCTCCCTCATCTCCCCTATCTCCCCCAGCTTCCCTATCTCCCCCAGCTTCCCATTCCCTGTTCCCTTGTGAGAAAATTTGTTCAGGTGAGGCGGAAGTTTGTTATAGTCAAAGCACTTTGAGTCTATTGTTAAGCTGATATAGCTGGAGCGGATCTATGACAACCAGCGAAGAATTCAAACAGAAACTAAGGTCAGGAAACATCGGCGATGCCTTTACCCTAGCCTTGTCGGAATCGGTTGAGTTGGAAATTACGACCTGGGTGGCTTCCGCCAATTCGCCCCAAACAGAGAAGCCTGCGGCTAATTCCTGTATGCGTACCCGGATTAATATTGTGGAAGGCTCCATCGATAATGAGGTAGGATCTCAATTTATCGGTAATGGTCCCTATACGGAACTACGCCAATTTCATACCCAGCAAGTTCAAGAAGGACGCCAGATTATCCAGAATAATCTGGAAAACTTGCAACAACTTTTTACCGTGTTGACTCGCGTGCAATATCAACCCCAACAGTCAACCCAGCAGCAACTTCGGGAGAGCAATCCGGCTCTGTCGCCTTCCAGTCAGGATAATTTACCCTAATCTTGAAGATAGAGGTTGACAAATCTGGCAGTTTCTGTATTGGTTATCGCCCAAATTCAGGTGAGTGTATTATGGCGTCGAGTGAGGATTTTAGGCAACAACTTAAAGCAGGCAAGGTTCAAGAAGCGTTTGCTGGGGCTTTAGCAGAAGCGGTTCAGTTGAAGATTACAACGTGGGTGGCTGCTGATGCTGAGGATGGCGCCCAAACAGCCGCCCAACCCGGTTATCGCCTGCGGACTCAAATTAATACGATTGAGGGAGCGATCGCGAATGAGATTGGGGATCAGTTTATTGGCAATGGTCCCTATCGAGATCTCCTCCCCTTTCATTTAGACCAGGTGGCGCAAGGAAATCAGCTTGTTGAGAATAATCTTAAAAGTTTGCAAAAGCTATTTGAGATTTTAATTGCGCTGCAATATCACAAGACAGGGTTGAGTGAGATAGAATACCCGCCCTTATCCATTCCCCCGCAAGAGACAGCAACCCCACCGGATGCGGGAGTAGCCGCCGAATTGACCGCCCAAACGCCAGATTTGACGACTCCGGATATTCAGGAACAGGTATCTCCTGAATCGACTCCCTCGCCAGAGATAACAACAGCTCCCTCGCCAGAGATAACAACAGCTTGGGAGGAAGATGAGGAAGATGAGGATGATGAGGATGACTCGGTGCTAGATTTGCTGGAGTCATTACCCCCTCCTCCACCCCCACCGCTAGAGGATGAAGAGTTCTCAATCACGGAGGAGGATGCGAGAGATGAATTCATTGAAGCAGAACCAGAACCACTATCGGATCGCCACGAAGCGGAGTTAGATGAGGACGACTGGCAAGTTCTCAACGAAGATTGGGGGACATTGAAACTTGAGGAATTGAAGTCACCCCCCTCGGCTGAACCGGATATCCCACCCCAGACAGACATTGAACCCAAACCGAGGGAACCGGAATCGGCTAAAAAAATGCCCAGTTTGGACTCCTTAGAAGAACTAAACCAGGATACTGACGACGATACCGACTGGGATGACTGGGTAGTAGATGAACCGGAATTAGGCGATCGCTCTTTTGCCCAGATGGATACGGATGAAGACTGGGGTGACTTAGTAGAAGACTTTGACCCCTTCGCCGCCCCTCCACCTGTTGAGGAGTCTCCCTCAGCGTTAAATATTCAGGAAGACTGGGATGAATTTGCCGTTGAGGAACTTGAACCCTATTCTGATTTAACTGAGGTTGATAGTGAGATTGAATGGTCAGACTTGAGTGAAAGCCAAACCCCTGAGTCTACCAGCGATCCTCTAGAAGGGTTAGATGCTTTAGCTGAAGATTCTGAGGAAAAAGAACTGAATTCAGAATCATCAAGTGATCCCATGGATTTGTTGGGGGATCAAAACCAATCTGCCGAAAATGTGGATCAGCAGGATTATGAATTCGAGGAACTCTCCTTGGACGAATTTTCCCTGGATGATTTTGATCCCCTAAGCCATCCACAGGAGGAGGATTTGGAGAAGAAACCCAAATCAACGCAGAAAGGAGAACCACCACCGCCTCCACCCCCTAGCCCCTTTCAGGATAAAAAACAGGAACCCTAGGGGAAGCCATGTAGAGACGTAGCACGCTATGTCTGTAGAGACGTGCCATGGCACGTCTGGGAGCAGGGGGAGCGATACAATTGAATGTTGAGTCACGAAGGTTTCCATTTTGGGGAAATTTCGGTAGATGATTGGATGACTGAACAGGTGTTCTAAAAAGGTGTGGGTTGATGACCAATCGCAATCGACAAGAGCATTCAGATGTACCCGCCTCCAAAACCCGAGGCAATAATTCGGGTGTGGATCGAAACATCAATCACTTCTTGCAGTCGTTAGGTGACACACTGATCGACTTCACGGCGCTAGAAGTGAATACGATCGTGGTAGATCATATTAGTGGTCATAAGTTTATTGCCTGGGAAGCTTACCGGGATATTTATCCGATTTCGCCAGGGTATTTAGAACAACAAGGTATCCACGAGTCATTACGCGATCGCTACTTGAAGTTACGCACCAGTCTAGAACGGGAGTATCGAGGACTGTTGAATGATCCAACCTCGGAACTTCATGATCCGACGGTGTATGAGCAGGATAACTCCAGTTTCGCCAATGACTTTGAGCGCACTCCCACTCGTCTCCCCAATCCCCTCGATCTCGAAAGTCCAGAGACAATTGTTGCTATTCAACGACTGTTAGGAAACTGTCGTTTTTTACGGGGGTTGCGTAAACTGACGGAACTCAAAGCCGCTTTGGATGATCGGAATCAGACGGTACTACGTTTAGTCTCTCAGCAACCCGATCAAGTTGAGATGATTCAACGGATGATCGCCACGGATACGATTTGCGCTCAAACCGTGATTCAACTCGATGGCGATGTGATCAATCGCTATGATCAATCTCTGTTTCACCATCCTCAGAAAGAGATGATTCTACAAATTCACCGAGAGGGAGTCATCGCCAGTGAACGACAATGGCGGGGACTATTGGAGTTTATTATTGGTCTAATCAAAGCTACACTGCATAAGTCATAAGGTATAGCGCTGCAAGCAGGGAAAAGGAAACAGGGTTTGACGTTTATGAATCAGCATCCTCGTTTAGCATCGCCGTCTCACCTGCTTTCTCCACGTCAGAATTCAGCGCTCGCGGCTTGTATTCAAATCGAGGTGGAACGAATTTCTCGCTCTCAGGTTCTGTTTCACGGAGTTCGCTTCACGTTAGATAAAGAAATTCTACATCAGATTCAACAGGCTCAACAGATGGGGGATTCCTTGAAGCTTTCCCGCAAATTACTCACAGATTTGCGCTATTACGCTCTCATTGATGACGAAAACCGTTGGCAATCGGGACTCAGCTTTTGTACGTACTATCAGCGCGGAGACTCCCAAGAGGCGCTGATGCGAAGTGTGATTGGTATGGATGGTGATATTATTCATCAAATCCAGCGCAATTGTCTAGAACGTCCTAAGTTTTCCCATCAGATTTCAGCGGCGCATTATTGGTTAATTGAACAAATTATGCATCAGTTGCGTTTGGGTACATTTTTGCCGTTAACTCGGTTAATCAATGGACTAGCTTTGGGATTGGCGTTGCTGATTGCTATGCTGCTGGTGATTCCCTTTATCCCCGTCTTTCTCAACAACCTTTGGATGCTAATCGCTGTTTTAATAATGGTGGGGTTATTTTATATTGGTTTTCGACGCCTATTTTATTTATTGCAACCAAAAGCAAGGCGCTGGATGATGCGGCGAATTATGGCTGGATTTCTCTCCTCCAAACCCAGATCTAAGCGGTTAGCTAGGCGACTATTAAGCGGGTTATTTTCTTCTTGATAATTTTAGCGTTACCCTTCCCCATTCCCCACTCCCTATCCTTATTACAAGACTGATTCAGCCAGCCCTTACAAGATAACGATGAATACTCAACTCACCCCCTCGGAACTGAATTCATATCAAACCATATTACCCAATGATGATCCAGCACAAGATGCGATCGCACTTCTCAAAGAGCATAATGGGGATATTGAGGCGTCGTTTGAGGAACTGTATCGCCAGAAATATGGTGCAATACCAGATTTTCCGGATAAATCCCTGTGGGAAGTGACGCTGAACCAGTTGCGTCAGGAATTGTGTGGTGATGATAGCTTTCGCACCAAGGTACAGGAATATACCAAGAATCCCGGAAGTACACCCTTGCTGACGGGATTAATCGTGTATTTGGTGGGGTTAGCCGGATTTCCCCTTGATCCTGCGATCGCTACCGTGGTGGTATTGTATATTCTTAAGATTGGGCTAAATATTTTCTGCCAATATACAGAATCCTCCGATTCTAAGTCATTACCGGGCGAGTAGGGGCGCATGGCGTGCGCCCTCAAATGGTGTGCGCCCTGCAACTGACGTGCTACGCCAGCCCTCACCCCCAGTCAGCCCTCACCCCCAGCCCCTCTCCCAAGCTTGGGAGAGGGGCTGGGGGTGAGGCTTCCCCTAAACCGAGCTGTAGGGGTACGGCATTGCCGTACCCTTATCCTATCTATCTAGCTATTTGAAGGACACGATATTATCGTGCCCCTACCCTATCTGGTATTGGTGCGTCAATTCGATTTCCAGAGAATCTCTTGGGCCCTTGCGAAGTCGAAACCCAACCTACCCTAACGACTATAATTAATATAAATTCTAATGAACCAGACAGCCAAGTATTATTTAATATGCAAATTAGCCTTGAAATACCTGATGATATCGGTAATCGTTTGACAGAAAAATGGCACAATTTGCCCCAGCGCTCATTAGAAATTATGGCGGCTCAAGCCTATAAATCGGGTATCCTTACCGCAGGTGAAGTCCGACGAATGCTTAATTTACCCACTCGTTTAGCCGTTGATGAATTTCTGAAACGAGAAGGAGCTTATCTAAACTATACTGAGGCAGACCTAGAACAAGATCTTCAAGCCGTAGCCAAGGTTATCCAAACGAATGACCATTGTTTGTGATACGTCTCCACTTTGCTATTTGATTTTAATCGACCAAATTGATGTCATGCCTCAGCTTTTTGGGCGAATCAGTATTCCCAAGGCTGTACAGAATGAACTTATCGCGGAAGGTGCTTCTGTGCAAACCTGGATTGCTCAAGCACCAGACTGGCTTGATATTCATGTCGTATCTGGCGAACCGGATCAGATGTTAGAGCGTTTAGATGTTGGTGAGACAGAGGCAATTTTGCTGGCAGAGCGTTTAGGATCGAGTTTAATTGTACTGGATGATTTAGATGCTCGACGCATAGCGACACAACGAGGATTAACAGTAACGGGATTATTAGGCGTTTTGTATCAAGCAGGAAGCCGTCAAATCATTGACTTTCCCGATACGCTTGAGCGTTTACAGCAAACCAGCTTTCGGGCATCATCAACTCTACTGGAACAATTTTTAGATCGGTATCGCAGGGGTGTAGACGCTGATGGTTGAGGCTTGAAGCCTTGCTCTGTGGTTTGCGCGAATTCATAGGATTAGGGTACGGCAATGCCGTACCCCTACGATACCCAGGGAGAATTGATGGCGTAGGGGCACGATATTATCGTGCCCTTCTTAATCTGGGAGGCGAGAGAATAGGGCGACATTCTATCAATATCCCCACCTTGGCGCGAATTCATACGATTAGGGTACGGCAATGCCGTACCCCTACCACACCCAGGGAGAATTGATGGCGTAGGGGCACGATATTATCGTGCCCTTCTCAATCTGGGAGTTGTGCTAAGTTTTCTCGCGTCACACCAGCCCAATAGTCATCCTGACACTCTAGGAATATCTCTAAAGCTGTCTGTAAATTCACCCTCGCTTCGGCGTAGTTTTCCTGGGCTTTTGCCAGTAATCCTACATTGTGATAGGTGATAGCTTGAGAGTAGCGATCGCGAAATGCAATGTAAATATCCAGAGCCTGCTGATAGTATAGCCTTGCCTGCTCATACTCCCGTAACTCTTGGGCAACCCTTCCTAACTGGTGATAGGTGCTTGCTTGAGAAGAGCGATCGCGAAATTCAATAAAAATATCCAGAGCCTGCTGATAGTATAGCTTTGCCTGCTCATACTCCCGTAACTTTTGGGCAACATTTCCTAACTGGTGATAGGTGCGAGCTTGAGAGTGATAGGTGCGAGCTTGAGAGTAGCGATTGCTAAATTCAATCTTAATATCCAGAGCCTGGTGATAGTATTGCCTTGCCTGCTCATACTGCCGTAACTCTACAGCAACTATTCCTAACTGGTGATAGGTGTCTGCTTGAGAGTAGTGATCGCTAAATTCAATCTTAATATCCAGAGCCTGGTGATAGTATTGCCTTGCCTGCTCATACTCCCGTAACGCTTGGGCAACCCTTCCTAACTGGTGATAGGTTGTAGCCATCCCAAGCTGTTTCTGTCTCTCCTCTACCCCGGTAAGCTGTTGGAAAAGTTCCAGCACCTGCTGATAAGCGGCTTTGGCTTGAGTATACTTCTGGGTTTCTAGGTAACAACAGGCTAACCGATCCTGTGCCATGACAATTTCCAGCCCAATTCTACCTGTGTGTAATGATGCCGGATATGCCGCTTGTGACTGACAGACGAATTCTGAGAGTTTGAGATTACTCTGGATATCATTAATCTGCAAGAAGTATTGAAACAAACAGAAAAAGATATCGACGGTTTCCTGCTGCTCTAAACAGAGTTGCAGCGCATTGTAGAGATTTTCATACTCCAGTTTACAGGCGAAAATCCCCGCTTGCTGTTCTTGCGCCTCCTGCGATCTCAGCCACTCCAGATAAAGACTCGCCAACCCCAAATAGTGACGTTTAAACCCCTCCCGCAACGCTTCCCGCATCGCTGCATCCTGTTGATTCAGCTTCATCCGCAAGAAATAAGGAAAAACTGGCTGAATCCGCAACAATCTCTGATTAGCCCTGCTTTCAAAGCAGGGGGTTTTCAAAGTCCGGGGGAATCTTTAAAAGAAAAGTGAACTTTTTCCGGTAAAATTAAGAAAAGCTCACTTTTTTCAATTTCAAAAAAATCATGCTTGCTAGGATAATTGAAGAATTCAAAAAAGTCAAG